>JAATEW010000167.1 GCA_015655535.1 Hyphomicrobiales bacterium
CGTCGATACGCAGCGCTTCGCGGCGCAGCCTTTCGACTGCGGCGACGGCATTTTCAAGATCGTCTTTGCCGGCCGCCTCGATGCCTTCAAAGACCCGCCCTTGATGTTTACGGTCCTGCGCGACCTTCACGCGCGCCTCGATGGACGGCTTGCCTTTCATTATGTCGGCCCAACCGATCCGCACCGTTACGCAGAGTTCGCGGCGATCGAACCTTTCACCGTGCGGCATGGCTCGCGTACATCGGAAGAAGTCGCGGCAATCATGGCGCAATGCCATGCCGGCATTCTCACATCCTATTTCGAAGGCATGCCCTGTTATCTTCTGGAGTGCCTGTCGTCCGGGCGTCCGGTAGCGGCGATCCGCCTGCCGCAATATGAGCCCTTGATCATCGAGGGGATCAGCGGAAGCCTTGTTGATCGCAGCGATCCGGCCGATGCCTGCGAAAGCGCATTGGTCGACGCTTTCGCCACGCTCTGGGACAAAATACGCGCCGGAACATTGGAGCCGGAGCGCATTCATGCCTGCATCGAGCCTTATTCCATCGAAAATCAAATGACGCGGCTTTTCGCCTGCCATCGTGCCTTGCAGCACGAGCGGATCAGGGTCGCGTCAGCACCTCTTCGATGAGCGCTTCATAAGCGGCCAGTGCCTTGTCGAGCGAAAAGCTTTTGGCCCGCTCGATCCGGGGGCGCGGGTCGCTTGGATCGTCAAGAGCTGCGTCGAGAGCCACCGCCAGCGCCTTTTCGTCGCCCGCCGGCACGAGCCAGCCGTAGCGGCCGCGATCCAGAATCTCGCGCGGCCCATCACAATTGGTTGAAACCACGCTGAGGCCATTGGCCAAAGCTTCGACGACCACAAGGCCGAAGGCTTCGCTGTCGGACGACAGGACAAAGCAGCGGGCGTGCGCGTAGATCTCCCAGGGTTCGGCAATATAGCCGAGCAATTTGACGCGATCGGCGACATGCTGGCGGTTGATTTCAGCCTCGATGGCGGGCCGTTCCGGGCCGTCGCCAAGGATCAAAAGTTCGGCATCGGTCCGGTTCATGCGGGCAAAGGCCCGGATGAGAAGCGGCAGGTTCTTATAGGACACCATGCGGCCGCTCGCCAAAAGGACCGGCGGTCGCGACAAAAGTTCACGCGCGGTCGAGGCCGGCGGCAAAGGACCCGTCAGCACCGGATTGTAAATCATGACCGTACGGCCGGGCACCGAGGCGAAATGGAAAATGAGATAGGTCTTCAATCCCGCCGAGACGCAGACCGTGCGCGCGGCGAGCCATGTCAGAAATGGCGTCAGAGCATAGGAGACGCGGCTTAAAAACTGCGGTTCGCTGACCCAATAGCCATGATAGGAGAGGATGGCGCGTCCGAGCCGGCCGGTCAAAAGCGCGGCCAGCACATGTTTCAGATTGGAAATGCTGAGGGCCGAGAGCGTGACATCCGGCTTTTCCCTGCGCAGAAGCCTGGCCAAGCCCGTCACGGCCCTTGCATGATTGCGGCCTAGGACAAAAAGCCGGACGTCCGGCGACAGATAGGGCCTGTTCTCCTCAGCCTCGAAGTCGACGGCGAACAATACCTCGTGACCGCGCGCGGCCATGCCGCTTGCCAAAGCGGCAAAAACCCGCTCGGCGCCGCCACCTGCCAGGGCATGCGTATAGAACAGGAGTTTTCTTGGCGTCATGGATGACCCCTCTTGACGCTTCCGCCTGTCCGAAGCATCGTCGGGCCGACCCATCAGCAGGACATTGATGAATGCAAGTTTTATGTGACCGAGTGAAGCGCTTTTCGATAGTGAGCTTCGCCGCTCTCCTCACAGTGAATGCGATCGGCCTTGGAGCGCTTCAGGCTCGGCCGCTGACACCGGCGGAAGCACGCCGCTATTCCTATGGTGCGAACCTGCCTGATTGCGGCGATCCGAGCGTCGTCTCGCGTATCCAATCGACATTCGGTCAGGCCGAGGACGAATATTGGCATTCCGGACTTTCGATCCTTGGTTTCGATAAGATCGACGAAATCGGCTACCGCACCAACGGCGTGGATTATATTCCACGGCGCTATTGCGTGGCCCAGGCCGTCATGAACGACCAGAAACTGCGCACCGTATCCTACTCGATCGGACAGGATCTCGGTATTATCGGCTGGTTCGGCTTTGGTGTCGAATGGTGCGTCGCCGGTCTCGACCGCGAAAAAGCCTATGCGCCGAATTGCAAAATGGCGCGGCCCTGACCGATCGGAGCTTGGAATGCGTTCTGCCGGTTGCCGACGATCCCTTGCCGCCGTGGCGGGGCTCGTTCTTGCTTTTGGAGCGTCGGTTTGCCTCAATGACGCGGCGTTGAGCGCCGGGGACGCAGATTGCATCCTCGATCATTGCGCCGATCAGGCGCCCGGCAAAGAGTCCAAGACGGTATCGCCGCAAAATGCCGGCACTGAGCCCGCGCAAGAGGTCAGCGAACGGGATTCGGCGCAGCCGCGCGGTCCGAGCCGGCCCGGCAGTTTCGACTTCTATGTGTTGTCGCTCTCCTGGTCGCCTGGCTTTTGCGCGACGAACACCGGGCGAAGCTATGCGCAATGCGAGACCGGCGCCAATCTCGGCTTCGTCGTGCATGGGCTTTGGCCGCAATATGAGCATGGATTTCCGTCGGATTGCCGCGCGGCGCAATTTCCCTCGCGGATCGCGGTCGAATCCGCGCATGGCCTTTATCCGGACGACGGATTGGCCCGCTACGAATGGCGAAGGCACGGAACCTGTTCGGGCAAAAGCCCGACCGATTATTTCGCCGACGTGCGCCGTGCCCGCGAGGCCGTCACGATCCCGCCCGCGTTCCAAACCGCTGGCCAACAGCAGTCCTGGGTGCCGGTCGACATCGAGCGGGCCTTCATCGCGGCCAATCCGCGCCTGAAGCCCGGCATGCTGGCGGTCGCCTGCCGGCGCGGCACGCTGGAAGAAGTGCGGATCTGCTTTTCCAAGGATCTGCGCGAGTTCCAGGTCTGCCCGGAAGTCGTGAGCCATGACTGCCACGGATCGAATATATCCGTCCCGCCGATGAGATAGAGCGCGGGCCGGACTGCCGCTCAAGATGGAGCCGGCCATCATGCTCTTGATACCGTCACGATGAACTATCGGCACGAGTTTCACGCCGGCAACTTCGCCGACGTTTTCAAACATATCGTTCTGACCCGCATCCTGCTTCATCTCCTGAAGAAGGAGACGGCGTTTCGGTATATTGATACCCATGCGGGCAGTGGCTTTTACGATCTCTTCGGTGAAGAAGCGGAGAAGACCGCGGAATGGCGCGCCGGCCTTGGCAAGCTGATAGATCATGATGCGCCAGTTGCCGCGCGGAACCTCATCGAGCCCTATCTGCGATTGACGGCGCCAGCGGCCGATGAGGCCGCGACTCCGCGACGCCTCTATCCGGGCTCGCCGGCGATCGCAGCGGCGCTGTTGCGTCCGCAGGACCGGATGATCTGCTGCGAATTGCATCCAAAAGCCGCACAAGACCTGCAAAGCCACCTTGGCCGTGACCGGCGCGTCAAAATCATCGAGATCGACGGATTCACGGGCCTGAATGCTTTCGTGCCGCCGGTCGAACGGCGTGGTGTGGTTTTGATCGATCCGGCCTTCGAGGCGAGAGACGATCTCGATCGCAGCCTCAATGTGCTCGAATCCGCGTGGCGGAAATGGAGCACCGGAATTTTTCTTCTCTGGTATCCGATCAAGGATCAACGGGAGGTCGAATTGTCGCTGAAACGGCTCAGCGCAGGCAAGATCAAACGTATTTTGCGGCTTGAATTGCAGATCGCCGAGCCGACGCCGGTCGGGCCTTTGGCTGCGAATGGGCTCTTGATCGTCAATCCGCCCTTTCCGCTCGAAGGCGAGAGCGAAATCATCTTGCCTTTTCTCAGCCAGGCGATGGGTGAAGACGCCTTCGCGCGTCATCGCATCGAATGGCTGGCCGGTGAATGACAAGGTCCGGAAAAGACCGATCTTCAATCTCTGCCATTGGAGCTTGTCAAAGTGCGACTCTGCCCCAGTTTGTCCAAAGCGCTCAGTTAATCATGAATCCTCTTCGAGCTGAGCGCCGCGGGTCTGTCCGCCTCCGACTAACGTTACCGGAGCCATCAGATTTCGCGGAAATGGAAATTGTAGGGACGACTTGGATGCCGCAGCAGGGTGTAGTGAAGTTTTTCAACGCCGACAAAGGCTATGGGTTCATCAAGCCGGATGATGGCGGAAGAGACATTTTCGTCCATATCACGGCCGTCGAACAGGCTGGATTGCGCTCCTTGAACGAAGGTCAGCGCATCACCTTCGAGATCGAGCCCGATAAAAAGGGAAAAGGCCCGAAGGCCGTCGATCTCAAAGCGGACTGAGGATCGCGGCGGCTGCCGCCGGTTACAGAGACTCCTCAGTGAATCGAATCTTCGTTATCATGGCGATGTCTTTGCCCCGTTCTCCCGGACAATTCGTCGCTCATGATGATTCTGCGTTCTTCTCCGCCGTCGCCCTTCGGACGGAAAGTCAAAATTGCCGCCGCCCTCCTCGGATTGAAAGATCAGATCGAGATCGTTTTCGCCGACACGAATGATCCGGCGGATTCGATCCGCACGCAAAATCCGCTCGGCAAGATCCCGGCGCTGATCCTGGAGGATGGCCGCATCTTCTTCGACAGCCGGGTCATTCTCGAATATCTCGACCATCGCGCCGGCGGCAACCGCCTTGTTCCGGCTGAGCCCGACGCGCGTTTCGCGGTTTTGACGCAGGCCGCGCAAGCCGACGGCCTGACCGATGCGGCGCTCCTGCTCGTTTATGAGAACCGCTTCCGCGAACCGCAGAAACAAGAGCCGGCCTGGATTACCCATCAGGCCGAGAAGGTCGCCCGCGCGCTTGCCTGTTTCGAAGCCGCGCCGCCGAAGGGTGATCGCGACATCAGCCATATCGGCCTTGCCTGCGCGCTCGGCTATCTCGATCTCAGGTTTGACGGCAAATGGCGCGCCGAGCATCCGAAGCTCGTCGCCTGGCTCGATGCTTTTGCGGCCGATGTTCCGGCCTTCGAGGCGACGCGTGCCGCATAGACTTGAAGGCGCGGCGATAGCCGCTTTAGCGGCTCAAAAACCTTCATCCTGAGGCGCGAGCAAAGCTCGCGTCTCGAAGGATCGACTGCGGGCTCTCCATCCTAGAAATGATAGTTGATGCCCGCGCGCACGGTCGAGAAATTGACGCCGGAATTGATCGAATTCCAAGTGCCGCCGAAATAAGTGTTCGGTCCGAGCGACGTGAAGAGATATTCGGCTTTGACCGACACGCGTGGCGTAATCGAATATTCGATGCCGGCACCCACCGCGTAGCCGTTCATATAATGCGATTGATTGATGATGAGGCCGGGGCCTGTGAGGAAGTTCGTGAGATTGCCGCTGACCGAGGCGCCGGCCCAGCCGCCGGTCGCATAGACCAAAGCGCGATCGAAAGAATAGCCGAGGCGCGCCCGGACCGTGTTCGTCTCGTTGACGGTGCCCTGGGCGTTGATCGCGGGGAAAGGCGAGGCGCTGCCGTTGATGTCGGCCCAATCGATATCGGCTTCGACGCCGACGACGAGCGGTCCGCCTTGGAAATTATAGCCGACCGTACCGCCGACCATTCCGCCGCCCGAACTGCCGAAGAAGGAACTGCCGCCATTGGTGAAGCCGCCGAAGGAAAGGCCGCCATTGATACCGGCATAGAGGCCGGTCCAGGTGAAGATCGGCGCCGGATAAAAGGGCGGTGCCTGGTCCCGCATGGGCAGGTCGGCCGCGAATGCGGAAGCTGTGAAAAGCGACAGGGCAATGCCGGTGATCGGCGCGATCCGTTTCATGTTAAATCTCCTTCCGGGCGGGTCGTGCGCCAGCTTCGATCCGTGCGTTTTTGGGGGCCCTGCCGGCCAGACCCGCGTGGCAAGTGCCTTCCGGAGAAATGGTTTACCCTGATGCGGTTATCTAAAAGTGAAATAATAATATTACCAAAGTTTTTATTATAGCGATGTGCGGTTCTTTAACCAAAAAATTTAACTATAATAGATATGTATTTTCAGATCATCTCTAATAAGCGAAATAAAACTGATTTATACTTTCATATCCGGCGGGTTTTATTTAAATAGTTGCGTGTTTAGGTTGGTTAATCAGATGCGTTGGTCTCGCCCGGCGATATGAGTGATCTTGACCTCGGCCGCGCCAAGCCGGACGAAGAACGAGAAAAGCACTAGGGGGCTCGGGCAATGCAATTGACGCCATCGCGCATGGCTTTGGTGACGGGCGCCGCGCGGCGGATCGGGCTGCGGATCGCCGAACGTCTCGCCCAGCACGACTATGGCGTCATCTTGCATTGCAGCCCGGCAACGCTGCCGGAGACCACGGCCGCCGCCATGCGCATCGCTCAGATGGGCGTGGTGGCGGGTGCGATCGCGGGCGATCTCGCCGATCCGGTCAGGGCGGGGGAGATCATCGCCGAGGTTAACGCGATCGCTGGGCCGCTCTCGCTACTCGTCAACAATGCCTCGATCTTCGAGGAGGATACGGCCGATCATTTCGATCTTGCCCTTTGGGAACGGCATTTCGCGGTCAATCTGCGGGCGCCCGCCATTCTCGCGCGCGATTTCGCGGCGCAATTGGCCCCTGGCGATCATGGCGCTATCGTCAATATGATCGACCAGCGTGTGCTGCGCCCGACCCCGCAGTTCTTCTCATATGCTTTAAGTAAAGCGGGCCTCTGGATGGCGACGCGGACCATGGCGCAAGCCTTCGCGCCGCGCCGGATCAGGGTCAATGCGATCGGGCCGGGGCCCGTCCTGCCGAACGGACCGCAGGGCGAGGCCGGTTTTGAAAAGGAAGTCCAGGGCCTGCCGCTGAAACAGGCGGTCAGCATGGACGATATCGCCGATGCGGTGCTCTATCTGGCGGAAGCCCGCAATGTCACCGGCCAGATGATCGCGGTCGATGCCGGCCAACACCTCGCCTGGGAGACGCCGGATATCGTCCCCTGAGCGCCGCCCCTAGAACGTGCGCGTTAACACATTCTTCCTCTGGGACTCGTGCGATTTTTAACCATCGCTGGTGCCGGACATGAACCAAACAGCGTTTGGCGCGTTATCCAGGCAGCTAAATTTAGCCGCCGAAGGCGGCCTCTTGGGGGACTTCATCATGAAAAACATTCTGTTCGCGGCTGTTGCCGCTCTTTCCATCGCCGATGTGTCTGGGGCTCAAGCTGCCATGCGTCCTGTGCCGCTGCCGCCCGTGCGGCCTGCCGTAATGGACGCGGAATTGCAGCAGGCGGGCACGCTCTCTTGCATGGTTCAGCAGGGCTTCGGCATGTTCGTCGGCTCGAGCCGCACCGCGACCTGCATCTTCGATCATCCCGGTGCCGATTCCTACAGCCAGACCTATGAGGCAACCCTGTCGCGCGTCGGTCTCGATGTCGGCGTCATGCCGAAACAAGCGATGCGCTGGGCGGTCTATACGCCGGGCGGTGTCGCGGAGCCGGGCATGCTGGCCGGCGCCCATGCGGGGCCTTCGGCTGAAACGGCGATTGGCGTCGGCGACGGCGGCAAGGTTCTGTTTCGCGACAATGGCAGCAAGATCGTCTTCCAGCAGATGACCGCGCCTATGGCGATCGGCGTCTCCTTCGGTCTCGGCACCGCCAATCTCGAACTCACGACGGCGAGCGCCCCGGTATTCAACCAGTAAGTTTCGCCGATCCGATCTTTTAAGTGCCGATCTCAATGTCCGGTCTCGCAAGAGACCGGACATTTTTGTGTGGGAGTAATTGGGGAGAGATGGCGGCATTGCTACTCTTCCCGGTCTTCTGGCAGCATTCTCATCATTCCGGGACGCAGCTTTTCGAGAGGGGCGGCGAAGAACTCGGCCGCAGCGTCTTTCACCGGTTATTGCTTTGCGTGGCGGGTGCGGATTTCGATAGATCCCGCGGCCATTTGAACTTCAAACCTGGATAGAAAGCTCATTCCCAGCAGCCCGTCGACACCGGCACCATAGCTCTTTTCGTCGACGTTTTGGATCGCGACCGGGACATTCGCCGCCTCCAGCTTGCCGAGTTGCACCTTGTCGGCTTTCGACAGCGTGGCTTTCGCCAATCCATTGGCTGTCATGAGCGTGATCTCTGTCTCGGTTCGAGCTATCTTTGCGCGATCCGCGAAGGCCGACCTCATCGTTACATAGCTGGCCCCGGTGTCGAGAACGAACAATCCGCGCACACCATTGATTTCGGCCTTTACGGCGACAACGTTCTTTTGCCCTCGCAGGGGATAGCTTTCCGTCCGGAATTCCTTGGACGAAGCACAATTGCCCTTCGCCTCATAGTCGGAAATGATTTTCCGGGTTCGGCTGGTGTCGCGGCTGGCCGGATCAAGCGAAACCCACATGTTGATCGGCGAGGTTGCCTCGCAAAATCGATTGAGCGCCGCATAGACCTCGGCCATGCGGAGAAAAGCACGGCTCGAAATCTCCTTCTTGTCCGAGCCAAAGAGCTCGATGCCGTCGGAGTAGTCGATGAGCGCGCGCTGGAAGTCTCCGGCTCCCTGCAACGCGATGCCGCGCAGATAGTGCGCATCGTGATTTGTCGGCTCGCGCCGGACAAATTCGTCCGCCACTTCGACGGCGTTCGCATAATCCGTCAGCTTCAGATAGATATTTATCGATTTATTCAGAGCCGAAAACGGCGCTCCACAGTCGCGCACGAATTTGTAAAGCCCGTTCGCCGCCTCTCGCCGATAACCGTGTTTTTCGAGCGCGTCGGCAAGATCGCCGATGCTCTTCTGATCGCATGGCTCGCGTTTTAGCTCCTCAAGGCGGTTCCAGATATAAGCGTCCCGCACGGCTTCCCGCGGCAACGCGCCCAACCGCTGGTAAACGCTGGCGAAAACCTCATTCGGATCATCATCCAGATAATCTGCCTTGACCAGGTTGGGGATCGCAATGAGGAGTAACGCGATTGCGCAGCAGCGCCAAAACATAGGTACCTCAAGGAATAGAATTTTTTCTGGACAATTGCCTTACCGCACGCCCGGTCCAAAATGCAGATCGGTCATGACACCATTTCCGCACTTTCTCGGAAAGCTGCCATTGCGGGCTTCTATGCAAATCTCAGGAATTTTGCAGAGCATTAAACGCAAGCGATTTTAGTCATCAAGTTGATGCATACGTGAAATTATAGCTCCCGGCAGTTTATTGAGCAAATAAGCCTCTTAGGCCTAAACCGCCTAATCTCTGGACCAACGGACCTGGCAATGATCAATCGCGTGCCGCCCCACGGCCTAAACCGCCGCTTCCTTCTCAAATCGGCGGCGGGTTCGGGACTCGCGCTGTCCGGCACGATTGCGATGCCGGCCATCAGCCGCGCGGCGGACCGTCCCCAGCTCTCGCATGGGCTGCAATCCGGCGATGTGTCGGGCCATTCCGCGATCGTCTGGAGCCGGGCGGACCGGCCCTCGCGCGCCATCGTCGAGGTCGCGACGACCGATACGTTCAAGACCGTGCTTCACAGCACATATGCCGACGCGCTGCCCGAGTCGGATTTCACGACCAAAGTCGCCTTGAACGATCTGCCTGCCGGCCAGGATATTTTCTATCGCGTGACGCTCACCGATCTGTTTGAGCCAACCATCATGGGCGAGCCGCGCATCGGGCATTTCAAGACGGCGCCCGCTGATCTGAGAAGCGTTTCCTTCTGCTGGTCGGGCGATACGGTCGGGCAGGGCTGGGGGATCGACGAGGCGCGCGGCGGCATGACGATCTACTCGACGATACTCAAGAACCGGCCGGATTTCTTTCTGCATTCGGGCGACAACATCTATGCCGACGGGCCGCTTCAGGCCGAAGTGACTTTGCCCGACGGCACGCTGTGGAAAAACCTCGTCACCGAAGAGAAGTCGAAACCGGCCGAGACGCTCGCCGAATTTCGCGGCGCCTATAAATATAATTTGTTGGACAAGAACCTTCTCGCCATGAATGCCGAGATCCCGGTCCTGGCGCAATGGGACGATCACGAGGTCTATAATAATTGGTGGCCGGGTGAACCGATGACGCGCGCCGAACTCCTGCGCAAGAAATACACGGAAAAGAACGGATTGATCTTGGCGGCTCGCGCGTCCCGCGCGTTCCACGACTACACGCCGATGCGCTTCGAGCCGGCGGAGCCCGGCCGCGTTTATCGCAAAATCTCCTATGGGCCCTTGCTCGACGTCTTCATGCTGGACGAGCGGAGCTATCGCGGACCCAATGGGGAAAATAGGCAGACGGCCTATGGACCGGACGCTTATTTCATGGGGCCGCTGCAACTCGCCTGGCTAAAGCGCGAATTGCAGGCTTCAAAAGCGACGTGGAAAGTCATTGCCGCCGATATGCCGATCTCTCTTGTCGTCGTCTACGATCCCGACCGCAACTTCGGCTCGGAGGCCGTGGCGCAAGGCGACAATGGGCCGCCGCTGGGCCGCGAGTTCGAAATCGCCGATCTTCTCTCCTTCATGAAGCGCGCCCAAATCAAAAACTGTATTTGGGTCACCGCCGATGTGCACTATACGGCGGCGCATTATTATGATCCAAACCTCGCCCAGTTCCAGGATTTCGATCCGTTTTGGGAATTCGTGTCGGGGCCCTTGAACGCCGGTACGTTTGGTCCCAACAGGCTCGATACGACGTTTGGTCCGCAGGTGAAATTCATGAAAGCGCCGCCTCCCGGCCAGTTCAAACTCTCGCCCGCCGCGGGCTATCAATTCTTCGGCCATGTCGCCATCGACGGCGCGCCGCGGAAGATTGCGGTCACGCTCAAAGATGCCGCCGCACACGAACACTGGAGCGTGACGCTGGACACGATCC
>JAATEW010000106.1 GCA_015655535.1 Hyphomicrobiales bacterium
TCCTATTCGAGCCTCGAAAGCAGTGAATCGGAGCCGCACAATCGTTGGGTCTTCGAAAAATCGATTGCGGCAGTCGGTGAGAGTACCGTCGAGTCCGCGATCATTGTCGTGACCACGTTCGGAGACGATGCAGGAAACCGGCATCCAAGGATTCACACCCAGATAGATTTAGCACCTATCAAGTTGCCCTATTTCCTGGATGAGCCAGACATCTTCCTTTTCATTTTCTCTAGTTCCCGCTCCCCATCATCTTTCGATGCCGATACCCCACATCGACTGCCATCTTCTTGCTTTCCGGAACCGATCCGGACACCTTGGTGCTTCCCGCTGTATGGCACTCAAACAATCACGCTTATTACGCGGGTTACGGTTGGATCTCGATCCAAAGTGCATTTCGCACCGATATTCTGCCGTAGCATCTGGGAGGAGAACGTAGTGGCAGCCAAATCCATCATGATCACATGCGCCATAATCATGATCGCGGCACCGGCGGTTTTAGCCGCGGAAACTCAGAGCTCCGACAAGGAGTCTTTTCATGTGAATGCCTATCTGTGCGAGACGCCAGAATACGCAATCAAGTTTGCTATGGTCGCGTCACGCGTCGATCAAGATGAGGAAGCAAGCGCCATTGTCGGCAAAGCATTCAACGGAGAGGTCTGCGGAAAATACATTGGCTTTGCTTCTGTGGAAAAGCGAGAGACAGTCATCGAGGACGGTATGACGTATACGCTGATCGCGCTGCGGTTTAGAGAAGACAACAGAGTCGCGTGGGCGGCTGAGCCGGACATTCTATCAGAGCCATCCTCCGGCGCCCCTAAACGTCCTTAAGGTCGATGAAGGACGTGGAGCCGTTTCCAGCGTATCGGCGCCTGACGCAAATGCGGACGAACAGTTCCTGCATTACGGGCACATTACGTTCTTCGAAAAGCTCCGCCGCGGCACGGCCGGTCGCGGTGTGGGCATGACGTCGCGGCGATTGAAGAGGCACGCCAAAGGCGAGGCCGCGATATGTGCGGCGAAGTAGGGCAAATCTGCCAAAGATTGAGTCCTGCTTCAGGATAAATCACCCGGGAGATCGTGCCGGCTTGGGCGCCAAGCTATTTAGACCGGTGAGATGAGATGATCGTCGCGTTTGCTCTGCTTATTCATGTCGGCGCCTTCCTATGTGATACAGAATTGCACGCGATCGAATTCGCAAAGGCGCGCATTACATTAGGCGATGAAGATATGGCGGCGAATCTGGTCGGCCGAGCGGCACAAAAGCAGGTGTGCGGTTTTTTTGGAGGAGAAGCTGTGGTCGTGTCCAAATATCGGGCTTCCAATGGTCCCGATCTGTTTCTTGTCACGCAATATAGTTTTTCTAAAGATCATCGTACGGCGTTTGGTGCAGAGCCCTTCATGTGACCAGAGAATAGGCCTAATTGATCGCGACGTCCCGGCACTCACCGACTCGCCAAAGAGCGCCAAAACGCCGGTCAATCCGCCGATAATCACAAATCAATAAGCGCAGCAAGACGCAGGCTCCTATGAACAATCATCTCGGGCAATTTGCCCGGCAGTTCAAAGGAAATGCCCCATTTTGAATTCTACCGGAACGCTTAATCTGCGTTCGCGCGACACGCGTGTCAGCGATCATGCCGAGCGAGCTGCCGGTTAAAACTAAGCCAATGTGAGGGAGGATATCGTGAAAGATCATGTGTTCGATGACCGGAATATCACTTGGTATAAGCTTGATTGGCTGGATCATGTCGAGTTCTACGTTTACAAAGTGGATGAGGAAAATCGAATCGTCGATGTCTTGTTCAAATTTGCCGCAAACTCAAAGGCGGCCTTGCATCGGCATAAGACGCCTTACGTTACTTTCGTCGTCCAAGGAGAGCTTCGTTTTTACCGGCAGAATGGCGAGCTGAAAGAGATCAGGCCGGCCGGAAGCTATGTCTCAGGTGTCGCCAATGGCGAACCTCATTTGGAAGGTGGCGGTGACGAAGATACAATCGTTTTCTTCAGCAACCGCAATGTGGAAAATGCCTTGTACGAGTTTCTCGACGATGATCTGCAGCCGACGGTGACTTTAGGCTTGGATGATTTCAAGGCGCAGCTCGAAGCGCAAGGCGAGCCGAAATGGCTGCAGGCGGCCTGAATGAAGAAGGTCGGCTGCATTCGCAGACTGCGGCTGTAGGGCGGGATGAGGACAAGGCACGTTGGTCCATGCCCCAGCGTGTCCCTTCAGATCATCAACCAGTCGCCTGCCCTGTTCAGACCGCGTCTATCCTCGGATCTGGCTGAAGCCGATCCGCGTGACATCATCAGTCCATCGGCGGCGGCGCGATATTCTCATAGTTGTAGCGGATCGCCACATGCCGCCCTTTGAGGACGTCGCCCGGTTCGGGCGTGGGAACGATATCGGTTTCCGAACGAATCATGACGCCCCGATCGGGTTCCACCCATATCTTTGTCTCGACGACCGACTTCGCCGTCAAACTATGCCCCGTGTAGACTGCGACGGCTTTCCCATCCACGGTTTCGTCGGCCAAGCGTTTGCAACTCGAAAAACTCTCGGCATTTTGGCGAACGGCCTCCGCAAGCTTATCGAGCGGAATATTTATCTGCTTCCATTTACCCGAACCGAACCGCGCGAAGACCGCATCGCCGGTAGAGATGGTTTCGGAGGTTTGCGATAGCGCCGGCTTCGGATTGTCTCCGCTATCGAATGTAATAATGCTCATGCTGCGATAGGGTGTTTTTGCATTGGTGAGCATAGCGGACACGAGCCCATCGCAGGATGTGTCGGCTTGCGCGGAAACGGCAGAGAGCGCGAGCATCGTTGAGATCGTCAAAAAACTTATTGCCACCGCCCTCGGCCAATACAATAGATGATACACCATTTTCGTCTTGTCCGCTGCGCAATCCAGAATGAGGAGAATGCAGATATTCGCCGCTTAGTCACCTGTTTTATATGCGGAATTTTTGACGATAGAACGTCACAAATTCACGGCCTTCTGGAACTTTTCTTGACCACCCCGGAGCGCAGTCCTGGCAACGGGTTTTATTTCGCGTCGCCGAGCAGTTCGGTGATCGAATTCGCGGAACCGAAGCAGTCGCTACCAAAATGCCCTCTGAAACACTTGCCAAGTTCGGCGAGCGCAAAAGGAGCCGCCATACAGCGAGCGTAAACTTTCGCGTCGCCTCCCGATGTGAGCGCGCATGCGGCCGAAATCCGCCAATCCTCGTTCGTTGCCGGAGCAGCCGCGCAAAGGGCAAATGCGACAGGCGCGCCTTGGGTCGTCGCGGCGCAGTTGACCTTATGAGCTTCCTTGGACGGCAGAACCGAACCGGCCGCGCAGATCGCGAGCGCAGTCCGATTATTATTTGCACCGGTCACGCACGCGAGCGTCTGACGGATTTTATCGTCCTTGATGAGATCACCGGTGCAATCCGAAACGAGCGAACGGCCTTCGCCGCCATAGATCAGACACCGATAAGCGGCCGCCGTTGGGTGCAGGTCCGGCATCTTGTCGAAGAGGCAGGCCACGAGACCCTTGCGCCGCACGCCGGCGCAGGTTTCGAGCGCTTCCGAAACACCGGTCACCCCGATAAGTTCTTGCGCACATGTCTCCCAACCGTTGCGCGGATCGGATAAGCAGGCGGCGGCTTGATCGGCTCTGCCGAACGGGGACCAGAAGTGGCCAAAACAATCGACCACGTTCCGGCCATCGTTTTGGGATTGCGAGAGACAGGCGGCGAGTGTTTTTTCCGCCACGCTAGTGCCGGGCATGAGGCAATCTGCCAGCGCCGCAGCAGACGCGCCGGCTTGCGCGGCGCATCCCATCACCTTCTCCACCGTGGTCTTCCGATCGGGAGCAACGCAAGCGAGAAACTCGGCAGGCGTTGTGCTTTGTCCGTTAAGGCATTTGACGGCAGCGGCCAGACCGGCCTCAGCCGGTGCGCTTTCGGCCAAGCATAAAGTACGAGCATCGTCGGACCGGCTATTCCTGATGCAGCTCAAGAGGCTCTCGATTTGGCGGCCACTCATTGCATTTTGGGTGCAGGCCATGAAGTCCTGCCGCGTTGCGCTTGTTGTGTTGCAGGCCTCAATCGCCGATGCATCGGGAAGATTCGGGAGGTTGCTCGCATCGAGAGACAGGTTGCTGGCCCGCGTGAGATGTTGTTGCACCAAAAGAACATCGAAAACGGCCTGCCCCTCGGCGTTATCTGAAATGAACGGGCAGGCAATGTGATCAGCCTGACCGGCCGCTGTGTTTTGTAGCGCGCAGAGCAGGAGAGCCTTGGGCGTCACCCAGGCTCTGGCGCAGGCGTGGAGGTCTCCAATAGCTGTCTGTCCGGCGTGGAAACAAGCGAGAATTGCCGAGGCTTCATCGGCCTCCGGCATTGACGCCGTCTGGGCCTGAGCAAAGGAGGACATGCCCATCCAACAAGCGGCAGCCAGCAACAAAGCCCGACAGATCCACATATCTTCTCTTTCACGGTGCTCGGCGCTATGACGCCCTTTTATAGCATTTCGTAATTTGAAACATGATTTCGAATGTTGTTCATCAGCGACCGCTATCATGTCGCTGAAACATTTTTAACAACGAGAGGCGGGTTATCGGTAGGCTGCCATATCCAAAGCTAACATTCATATAGCCTTGCTTTCAACTTGGTGATCAGGCGGCGGCACCCTTGTGAAACAAGTTCCCGCTTTGCGATGGATTTTCGGCGACGGAGCGTGGAACAAGGACTTTCAAAAGTTGGATGCTCTGTGACTATATGAATTTTTTGAGTCAAAACTCCCGCACGCAAACAATTCATTACACGGTGGTTCGACCAACTATTCCCAAAGGCTGGGGACGGTAGGAAACACAGAAAGAAATAATCCTGAGACTGCGAACGCCATGATCGCCCGATGCAGAAGAGTCAACCGATCGAGTGGCGCTGTGGATTGCATCAGAGCGACCTCTCGCAAACACGGCCCATTGATTGAGTTCCGACCTAGAGCAACTTGCGCTCTACATTGCGGCGTTGGTGATGATGCCGACATTCTGTTCTAGCCCACGGTAAACGCGCCATGTCGAATCAGCGGTTTTGAGTCTGCGGAATTGCTGACCATTTGAATTTGCCTACGCCGCTAA
>JAATEW010000026.1 GCA_015655535.1 Hyphomicrobiales bacterium
CGGAAGGCTTATCGTAGGCAGGATAGACGCGCAGCACGTGGTCCTCCGGCACGAAGACATCATCGAGGATGACGGTCCCGCTGGCCGTCGTTCTTTGTCCGAAGCCGGTCCAATCGTCGAGGATGCGCAATCCCGTGGCATCGCGGTCAACGAAGGCGAGGACGACTTTTTCATCTTCGTTGACGGCCGCGACGGGGACGAGGTGCGCCAGCAGAGCCCCCGTTGCATAAAACTTCTCTCCCTTGACGCGAAAGCCGTCGCCATCGCGCAGGATGCGTGTCTGGAATGCGCGAACGTGCTTGCCGCCGCGCTCCGACGTCGCATTGCCGAAGCGCAACCCTGTTAGAGCCGCGTCGTAAAAAAATCGCCGTCGCGCCGGATCCGGGTCAAAGCGGATAAGGTCGATGATCGAAATGTGATTCTGCGCCAATTGTGCAATTGAGGCGTCGGCCGCTGCGAGGATTTTGAAGACCTCCGCGACAGTGGCGTAGGAAATTCCCGCACCGCCGTCAGCCGCGGGAACATTCATGCCCCAGAGCCCGCTTTGGGAAAAAAGGTCGAGTTCGGCTCGAGGCAGCTGACGCTCGCGATCGCGCTGAGCAGCGTCTTTGGCGAAGACCGGTGCCAAAGCGTGGGCAATTGCAATTGCCTCCGCATCGCTTGCGATCCGAGACGCGGGTTCGGAAGGAAAGGCGGCCGATTGCAAAAAAGCGGACACGTGCATACTCCTAGACGTCAGCATTCGCACTTAATTTGAAACCGGATGAGTGGAAGGCCGCCATCGCCTCGACCTTACCCGAGGCGTTCAACAGAGGCGGCTGATCATTATCCGTTCTGTCAAGTCGACCCTACGACTGACAGGCGCTCGCAAGACCAATGCGCAGAGTCGCTGTCTACATAAATCTTCTCGAGGGCTAGCCGGTCATTTCTTATATTGCTCGTCGCTCACGGGTTCGAGCCAGTCGGCGGATTTACCGTCAAGTGCCTCCTGGATGGCGATATGTGTCATAGCCGTCGTCGCCGTGGCTCCGTGCCAATGTTTCTCACCGGGCGAGAACCAGATGACATCGCCTGGCCGAACTTCCTCGACTGGCCCATCCCAACGCTGCACCCATCCGTAGCCGGATGTGACGATTAATGTCTGACCGAGCGGATGGGTATGCCACGTCGTACGCGCGCCAGGCTCGAATGTGACGTTTACGGCACGAACACGTGCCGGATCGGGCGACTCAATAAGCGTATCAAGACGGACGGCGCCGGTGAAATAATCCGCGGGCGCCTTGCCGGAAGGGCGCGAGCCCACTCGTTGGATTTCCATTGTCTCTCCATCAGGGTCAACGGTTCATTGAAAGGAGGCGCTACGTGCGACCTATTAAAAGAGTAAGTCTTATGTGGGTCTACCCGCTGCGGTGGCATTCTCCACTTCGACCAGTTGGCCTGTGTGGACATCGTAAATGTACCCGTAAATAGGAATGAGGCTTGGGACAAGCGGGTGTTCTTTGATCCGCTTCACATCTTGAACGACGCTCGCCGACTGATCCTTGATCGTGTGCCATTTGATGAAATGTCCCGCGGCGTGACCGCCCCGATGCTGGGGGTTCGACCACGCAAGTCCATCAAGCGCCGCAGTGCCGAGATCATCTTCGAGCAAATCGGCGATGACTTCATCATTAAAAAGCTCCATGCCGCAGTTTGTGTGATGGATGACAAACCATTCGTTTGTACCGAGCAGCTTGTGTGAAATGACAAGCGAACGAATGGCATCATCGCTCGCGCGGCCTCCTGCGTTCCGGATGACGTGTGCGTCACCTTCGGAAAGACCTGCAAATTTCGCCGGATCAAGCCGCGCGTCCATGCACGTCAAGATCGCAAAACGCCGAGCCGGTGGCAGGACGAGATTGCTCTTTTCGCCGAACGAGGACGTATAGATCGCATTCGCCGCGAGAACCTCGTCGAGGACTTTTGACACGCTGGTACTCCAATTTGCAGGTGAGGCATCGCAAAGGTGCGTCACGCTTTATCGACGCGCTGCTTCTCTATTGAAATAGTCTGATAGTGCTTGGCGATTTCTTCCTCACTCTAATTAGAGTCGCGATCGATCAGGCGGTCAACCGACAAGAGTCGCGTTCATATGCATGGAGATTAAAAAGGCTTCGTCTGACGATAATGAAAAATTTTCTTCTTCAACGGTTCAGTTTTGCAGAACATCGTGGCGTCATCGTATGAACAAGATTCTGAAGCGTGCCTCGAGTGTTCATGGCGCATTTCAAAACTAAGGCCGCGGATATGGTGGCCGATTCAAGCGGCTCGATAGTAGGGCGTTTCCTCTTTCAGCGCCTAATAGTCCGGCGAGAAGATGAGCGGTTGAAGGCGCTCCAACTCCTCGTCGTCGAACTTGTCTTTGAAGAATACGAAGCCGTTGGTGGGGCAGATGGCTAGCGGCTAAGGGCTCCGGATCGCGCCGACCAGCATAAAATCGAACGTTATCCCGAATGGTGTGCCAGACATTTGGGCTTCGAACGGAAACTTCGTTCCATCGGAGGGACAGATCATTTCAGCCTGATCGCTCGTGCGGGTAAATGCCGTGTTTGGCGACCATATTATATGAATTACTACAACGCGCGAGTTGCGAAGAGAAAACTATATACAGGAGAAACCCTCACGCGAAATGCTTTAACCGAAATGTTGCTAGCATTAAAATATATATTTCCTATCTATTTTATCAATTGACTACAGGGCGGGATATTTTACCCTGGGCGCATATGTAAGGGGAACTGCAGTCTGCCACGATCTAATGCAGCTAAGTCCAAAAAAGGAAACGTGCCAATGGCGTTGAAACACGCGCTGCTTGGGGTTTTTTGCGCCGCAGTGTTTATTTGGACGTCGTCGTCAGCGATGGCTCATCACGCCTTTGCCGCCGAATATGACATCGATCAGCCGATCACCATCAAAGGCAAACTGACTAAGATCGAATGGACCAATCCGCATGGTTGGATCTATGTCGATGTGTTGGGAACTGACGGTAAGGTCGTCAATTGGGCCGTAGAGTTCGGTGCGCCTAATGCACTGCTGCGCCGAGGCGCGCGCAAGGACGACTTTCCAATCGGCGGCGAAGTTACGGTGAACGGCTATCGTGCCAAGAGCGGTAAGGAAGTCATCGCCGGAAGCACGGTAAAGCTGCCCGACGGGCGCGATTTCTTTGCAGGTAGCGAGGGCACCGGCAATCCCGGCGAGGCGGCGAACCGTCCGGAAAACTAATCGTCACTTTGTCCGTCGAGCGCCATCCTCACCAATCATGAGCCTATAATGACTCAACATTTCACTGCGGGGGCAGTCGTCTCCAAATTATACTCCGCAACTCTTGCCATCGGAACCGTGTTCGGTTGCATGATGATACTGTTTCTGTTGGTCGTTTTGGGGACAGTTCGCGCCGAGTCCGGAGCCGCCATTCCGCGCGGCGCCAACAGCAAGCCGGATTTCTCTGGCTCGTGGCAGACGCTTAGTACTGCCGATTGGGACATCGAGCCCCACAACGCCCGTAAGGACGCGCCGGCGGGGCTTGGCGTGGTCATCGGTGGGAACATTCCTTACCAGCCTTGGGCGGTTGAAAAGCGCAAGGCGAATTTCGAAAAGCGCGAAGAACTCGATCCGCGCAACAAATGCTATCTTCCCGGAATACCGCGCGCGAATTATTCGCCCTATCCCTTTCAGATTTTCCAAAGCGACGCCGATCTCACGCTTCTCTACGAATATGCGCACACGGCCCGCACGATCTATACGAACGGCTCTAAGCATCCTTCCGGTCACATCGACTGGTGGCTTGGCGATTCGCGCGGTCAATGGGACGGCGACACGCTCGTCGTCGATGTAATCCATTTTAACGACGAAACATGGTTCGACCATTCGGGCAATTTTCACAGCGACGCGCTGCACGTCGTTGAGAAATACAGCTTCATCGATCCCGACCATATCCGCTACGAGGCGAGGATCGAGGATCCCAAGGTCTTCACGCGGCCATGGACGATCGAGCTTGTCCTCTACCGCCATATCGAGAAGAATTTTCAGCTGCTCGAATACGAATGCTACACGTTCGATTACGAACATTTCTACCCGTGATCCGGAGGCGATGAGATGAAAAAACACCGGATATTGGCGCTAATCACGACGGCTATTGCCGCGTTGTCCGGAGCGGCCGTCGCGGAGGAATGGAAGCCGAAGTTGTTATCCGATGGACAGCCGGATGTGCAGGGCTTCTACCGGCCCGAAATCGGCGGAACCTACTCGCTCGTTCGACCCCGGCGCGGCGTTGGTGTCGAGGGCCGGAACGAATATGAGAAGAGCAAAGAGGCCAATGATGTGAGTAAGTCACGCGTCGTCGATCCGGCGGACCGGCTGGTGCCTTATCAGCCTTGGGCGCGCGCCAAGCAAAAGGCACTCGAGGCGGCGGTCCTTGAATGGACGAAGCCAGAGCACATAGATCCGCAGGCGCGCTGCGTTCCGGGCGGCGTCACGCGCACGATCTTCTGGACCCAGGATTTCGAGATCCGCCAATATCCGGGCTATGTCGTCTTTCTCGATGACGGGAACCACACCAGTCGAGCCATCCCGCTCGACGGCAGGCCGCATGTTCCCGAGCAGATCAAGCTATGGATGGCCGACTCCCGCGGTCATTGGGAGGGAACGATCCTGGTCGTCGACGTTACCAACGACAATGCGAAGCACCGGCTGAGCAATGAAGGCGACTTCTCCAGCGACAAGGTCCATATCGTTGAAAAGTATATTTTCACCGGCCCCAACAGTTTCCGGCTCGAGCAGCGCTACGAGGATCCGAGCGTCTATACGCAACCTTGGACTCTCGCTTCTGAATTCAAGCGGGCTCATACGAAGGAGCCGAACTACGAACTCTGGTTCAACGAATGTCACGAAGGGGAGCACGACGTCGAGCACCTCTATCTCGGCGACAAGACCAAGCCGTTTTGACATCGGGTGACAAGCGCCTGTCGCACGGATCGTGCGCGCTGCGATCGTGTCTCGGTGCGGTTCGTCGTGATCGCTGCGCCACCAGGGGCGCATCTAAAGGTCATTCATGTCCATTCTCCACGATTTTGCGCAATTGCTCTATGATTCCGATTTCGGAACCGCGCTGCGCGAATCACAATATGCGTTTCCCGTGGTTGAGGGAGCCCATCTTTTGGGGCTCGCCTTTTCCGTCGGTCTATTGGCCTTCGCGGATCTCCGCTTGGCGGGAGTGCTGTTGCGCGATGAACCCGTTCTTCATGTCCTCGGTCAGCTTCGTCCCTTCATCCTTGGCGGTTTCGCCATAACCTTCGCGACCGGCGTGATGCTGTTTTGGGCCATGTCCATCAAGCTGCTTCCCAACCCGATATTTCCGGTGAAGTTGATTTTCATTCTTCTCGCGGGCGTGAATTTTCTTTGGTTCGAATTCGGCGTCGCGCGCGGCGCGGCGGAATGGAGCGATTGTCCGGTCCCACCGGTCAGGGCCAGGGTCGCGGGGTGGACCTCACTCGTTCTTTGGTCGGCGGTCGTGATTTCGGGTCGTCTCATTCCCTATCTTGGATAGCCGCCTGATCCAAAGACCAACGCCAGCCTAGGAGCCGATATGTCCATTCTCGAAATGCTGCAATGGATGCAAGGCACAGGGATCGGCATTGCCTTGCGCAAGTCGAACCATCTCGTGGGAGCAGCGTTCCAGTTTGCGCACGTTCTCGGCTTCGTGCTGCTGCTCGCCTCTGTGACGCTTATCAGCCTGCGCCTTCTTGGACTCGCCTTTGTCAAGCAGGCACCGGCCCGGATCGTCGACACCGGAAACACTGCCCTTGGAATCGGCCTCGCCGCGGCGGTACTCAGTGGAACGCTAATCTTTCTGTCTGGACCGGTGCGTTATTATTCCAATGAGTTTTTTCGCATCAAGATTGTTGTGCTGATCGCCGCTGTGCTGTTCCAGGCGAGCTTGTTCCGGGTGGCGAGCCGAGGCGCATCGGAGCACCCCCTTGCTGCCAAGGCGGCGGCGATTGTTTCGCTCCTCCTCTGGTTCGGCGTCGGAGCCTCAGCCCGGATGATCGGCTTCATTTGATTTGGTCCAAGGAGAGCAACCATGTGGAAGAGTATGGCGGCGGCAGTGGCGCTATTGGCCGGAGCCGCCGCCGCGACAAGCAAGCCGGCTGCTCCGCCCAGCGCTGATGACGGGCTTGAGGCGGTCGCGACCATTCAAGACATTATGGAAAATGTCGTCGACCCTTCAGCGGATGCGCTATGGGCATCGGTCTCCAGCACGACCACTGCTTCGGGAACGGAAAACCGGCAGCCCCGAACCGAAGAGGAGTGGAAGGCGGTCCGCCGCTATGCCATCTCCCTGGCCGAGGCGCCAAACTTGCTTTTGACGCCGGGCCGACGAGTCGCTGAAGCCGGAGGCAAGCTCGAGGACGCGCATGTGAAGGGCATTCTCGGGCCGGAAGACATCGCGCGCGAGATCGCCGCCGATCGACCGGCCTTCGTCGAGCGCGCGCGAGCCTTGCGCGTTGCCGCCAAGAAGGCGCTGGCAGCCATCGACGCGCGCAATGTCGCTGGGCTGTTCGAAGCCGGCACCGCTCTCGACGACGCCTGCGAGTCTTGTCATGTGAAATATTGGTATCCCAACGACACCCGGCCGCCGCCGCCCGCCAATCCAAATCTTGCGCCCCTAAAATAGCGGGCGGCTTTTATCGACCGGCACAGTTATTGGTCGCAGGTTCGATGAGAGCGACGGCACAACTAGGATGGCGCGGGAGAGACATTCGCGCCGGACATAAGAAAAGCGGTTCTAAAATGCCGGTTCCTGGAGAACAAGTGATGGAATGCCCGTTCAAATCTCCCGTCAAATGCCTGGCGAGATGCGCGTTTGCATCCATCATCGGTTTGATATTTTCGGTATTATGTCTGTACAATATTCTTTCGGCACCCCTCACTGGCCATTTACTGGCAAAACAGGGCGGCATAAATTTCACAACACAGCCGATTTTATTTTTCATTTTTTACTTTGCTTACGTGATCCCCCTGCCGATTTTCTTATCTTTCACATGGCTCCATTTTAAGACTGCTATTGGAGCGCGACCTTTTGATTGGATTGCACGCAGGCAGAAATGACCGTGCAAAATTCGTGAACTCCTGGATTTTACCCACGACACACCGCTTCCGCGCAAAACGCGGAGAACATAGCCGATGCCTGTCTGCGTTCCGCTTAACACCCGCACCATGCCTGCTGTCGACTAAGGAACTGTCAGGTACGAGATTTTCTTTTCATCTCAGACGTGCGCCTCAGTGCAGGCGCGTCGCGCCAAATGCGTGTGAGAGTGATTTATTATATTCCTACTATTTCTATAGACAATTAGATTCGCCGAGGTAAGATGATTCCGAGCTGATTTTGTATCGCTTGAAATCACTCATCTCAGCACCCCTCAAATCGTAGGGCGCAGTTTAGCGGCGCATCGCTCTCGCGCCCGCCCGACAATCAGATCGCGTCGGCCCAAGGACTTACCCGACTGGGCTGCGGGACGCAGAACAGGAAGGCACTCATGGCTCGTATTGTTCATTTGGCGATCAAGGTCGCAGACCTCGACAAAGCGACGCGGTTTTATGAAGACGTCTTCGGCTTTCGTGAAACCAGCACGAAGCGGAGCCGTCAGCATGTCACGCGTCATCTGACAGATGGCGCAACCGATCTTGCTTTGATTCTCTACGATAGCGAAGACGATTTCGAAGCGCAGCTCGCGGGACCCGGGCCGCGACTGCATCATTGGGCGATTGAAGTTGATGATCGCGATGCGATCATCAAGAAGATCGAAGCAAGCGGTGGCGAGATCCTATCCGAGATCAAATCCGACGCTTTGAAATTCAGATCGCCCGACGGCACGATCGCGGAAATCGTGCCAGTTGGGCGCTATGCCACCACGCCTGCGGAATGATCTGTGTGACCGCTTCTCTTGCAGCTTCCGCAAAACGGCTGGCACCCTTGAGTTGGCCCGGATGCGACAGCGGTTCTGCTTTTGAAACCGGATGACCTCATGGCATCGTTTTCCTTGACCCGGCGAGAGTGGTTTGCGGCCTCCGGAACTTTGATTTCGATGGCCCATGCCTCTGGGACGCGAGCGCAGATCCCCGGACCGCAGGGAAGGAATTTCGAGGACCTGCTTACTCGTGCCTCCAAAGAGGAAGAAGTCGTTTTTTACACAGAAGCGCGTAACGAGGAAGCGCGTGTCCTAAGCCGCCTGTGGAAGGCTAAGTATCCCGGCATAACTTTGACGATCGTCGGAAAGAAATCGCCGGAATTGGCGACACAGCTTGAAACCGAAAGAGCGGCGGGCCTATTCGCCGTCGATCTCATCAACATCAATCAGCCAGGCTTGGCACAGTTTTGGAAAAACAAGGGCTACTACGAGCCCTATAAGGTTGCGGCCTTCGATCTGCTGCGGCCAGATTATGCCGACGAGGCCGGCGCATTTTATACGTCTGGCATCTATTTATTGCCGTGCGCCTACAATACGCGCGCATTTCCGAATGGCCAAGGGCTCCCAGACAGTCTGCAAGATTTCCTTGACCCGAAATGGAGGGGGAAACTTGTGCTGGCGCACCCGCGGACGGCGGGTAATGTCCGCACTTTCTTTCTGGGTCATCTGGGATCCGGCAAGATCGATTGGACATGGATCGCAGGCCTTGCGCGGCAAGATGTGCTCTTCGTGAGAGGCCATGTGGATGCTATTCGCATCATCGCCTCGGGCGAACGGATCATCACGCCGACCACATCGACCTTCAATGTGCTTGCGGCGCGCGGAAATCACCAAGCTATTGATATCCACACCTTAAAAGAGGGCACGATTCTCGCTGAGCAGCACATAGGCATACTCGAGCGCGCGCCCCATCCCAATTCAGCCAAGCTTCTCCTCGAGCTTCTGACAAGCCGCGAAGGACAAGAAACAATTGCTGCCGGAGGCCAATATTGCCCGGTTACCACGGATGCGAGGCCAAGCGCCGACTTGCCCAGATTGGCTGATTTGAACCCGATCCGCGTCGATGCGCCCGCCGGCACGGAAAGCGCGGAACGCGAGTTTGTTCAGCGCTTTGATCAGGTCTTCGGGCGCAGCTGACGAAGATGCGCGCCGCATCCTCAGCACAAGTCCACCAACCCGTCTTGCCTCGCCTGGAAGTGGCTGGTCTTGGTAAAAGACTGGGGCAAAAACTCGCTGTCGATGGCGTCGATCTCACCGTCCAGGACGGCGAAAGTGTTGTCTTGCTGGGACCGAGTGGCTGCGGCAAAACAACGACGCTGCGCATGATCGCAGGGTTTATCAAGCCCGATCGGGGCGAGATCAGACTGAGCGGCCGCCTCGTCTCTGGACGGAACGTCTTTGTACCACCAGAAGGGCGGCAGCTCGGTATGGTTTTTCAGAGCTATGCTTTGTGGCCGCACAAGACAGTCCATGAAAATATCGCGTTTCCGCTCACGATTTCCGGCGTGGACAAGACGACGATCCGCCGCAAAGTCGAGCACATTCTCGATCTCGTTCATCTGCCTGATCTGGAAAAACGTTTCCCGAGCGAATTGAGCGGCGGACAGCAGCAACGTGTAGCGCTTGCCCGCGCCATCATTGCGGAACCTGGGCTGCTGCTTCTCGACGAGCCTCTTTCCAATCTCGATGCCGGGTTGCGTCAAGACCTGAGGAGCGAGCTCAAGAAGCTGCATCGCCGTACCGGCATGACGATGCTCTACGTGACCCACGATCAGGAAGAGGCTCTCGTTTTGGCCGATCGGATCGCCCTTGTTCATGAAGGGCGTATCGAGCAATTCGCCGATCCTGAAACAGTCTACCGGCGGCCCAAGTCGCGCTTCGCCGCGAGCTTTGTCGGGACGTCTAATCTTATCGACGGCATCGTCCGTGGCAAGGATGAGACCCAAGCTTTGATCGAAATCGAGACAAGGTTTGGCGTCGTTCTTCAGTCGAAAGCCACGATCGATGCCATCGAACGGGCGCGGCTTGGCGATAAACTCACGATGGTTGTTCGGCCGGAAGATATTGCCGTTACAGCGCCTGCGCCAGGCAGACTTGCCGGGCTCATCGTCGAAGCTTCTTTCCTAGGCCGTTATTGGGAGCTTGAGATCAAGATCGGTGAGGAGGTCCTAAACGTCCATACGCATCGGTTGGATGCCGCGGTGGATGGGCGGGTCGGTTTGAGCTTTGATCCCGCTGCTGCCTGGGTCGTGACATGAGAGGCAATCGCGAATGGGCCGATCGCCGCGTGTGGCAACAATTGGGCGACGTCATTTGGTTTATCGTACGCGAGCAGGGTTTGGCCGTATTCAGGGTAGCAAGCAGACTCACGATTCCGATCCTCGCTATATTAATTCTGACAGCTCTCTCTCTTTTTCCGATCCTGCGCCTCATGATCTTCGGGCTTGTTGATGGCGCAGGAAGCCTAAACCTGTCACCGATCATCGGAGCCTTCTCCATTCCTGGCATGGTTCAGACTAGCCTCAATTCGATCGAGCTTGTCGTTCTTGTCTCAGCCGGATCCTTTGCATTGGGGGTTCCGATGGCTTGGCTTGCTACGCGCACCGATATGCCAGGCAAGCTGTTCATCCGACTTAGTGCAGCCCTAGCCTTCGTCATCCCCTCTTTCATCACCGTGATTGCCTGGATGTTCCTCGCCGCACCGACGTCCGGGCTTTTGAATGTTCTTTTTCGTCACCTGTTTGGTTTGACATCGTCGCCATTCGATGTGGTGAGCTTTGGCGGATTGGCGTTTATCGAGACCGCCCATCTCTATCCGATCGTCTTTTTCACTGTTGCTTCGGCACTTTCCAACATCGATTCGAGTCAAGAACAAGTGGCGCGCATCCTTGGTGCGGGGCGGTTACGAACGGCTATAGCCGTGACTCTTCCCTTAGTCCTGCCGGCGATCACCTCTGGTGTTCTATTGGTCGCACTCGATGCCATGTCCTCCTTCGGCGCACCGGCAACGATCGGTACCATGGCGAATTTTTCGGTCCTGACGACCAAAATCTACGATCTTTTGGCCTTTCCCCCGAAGCTGGAATTCGCGGCAGCGGGTTCGCTTCCCATCGTTGCGTTTGCCCTGCTTTGCCTCTTCCTGCAGAAAAGACTCATAAACGGCGAGCATTACCATACGCTTTTGAGTAAATCGGACATCGCGCCGCCGATCGCGCTGGGCCTGGGCAAGGGCATCGCGCTTTTGTTCTGCGCTCTCATCGCCTTTGCGACGGCCATACTTCCTGTGGCCGCCCTAGTGATCCAATCTATGCTGAAGGCCTTCGGTACCGACATCACGCTCGATGCCATGACGATGAAAAATTTCGAGACTCTCATAGACCCAAGTTTTCCCGTGCTGGCAGCCATCCGTCATTCGCTGAGTCTCGCGAGCCTCACGGTGGTTATCTGTCTTTTGCTTGGCGTTATTTTTGCCTGGATCGTCGA
>JAATEW010000159.1 GCA_015655535.1 Hyphomicrobiales bacterium
AGCCAGAGCTTTCGCAAGAGCTCAACTCGTTCATCCGTCCAGGACATTCATGTCCTCCTTCGAACTGGCCGCCGCATGGTTCGTGCGCAGCTGAGGCATCCGGCCTTCAGTAAAATCGAGCCACGCATGACTTGATCCCACTCGATAACGCTTGAACCCGCACCATCGCTTGTGGCGGAGACTTCAAAGAATCCGGCGCATACCGCAGCACCGGAAACCGGTGTCGTTTAAACGCACACGCTTCAAAGGTAAATCGCCGCACGAGATGTCGTAGCCGACAAAAAGAAGGCTACACTAGCACTTGAATCACGCGCAAGAGTCACGATGACGAGACCCGTGTTTTCAACAGGAGCTTGCACAAAAGCCACAGACCAAACGTTTCAAACGTGAACAAAACGGAATCAATTTCGGGTATGCGATAGCTTTATGACTCATGCCTTGTGCAGTGATGTTGCGGCGATGGTCATTTGATTGGTGAAGTGAGCAATAGTGATCTTAAGATCGGTTGGTTTGATCAAAGATCAGTCAAGCTTGTTGACACGCGGACCGATGCGGGGTGAACAGATACTTATATAAAGGCATGCCCTCGGCGCTGATGCGCAGCGGCCGGAGGGCGCAAGGCTCCGAAAACGCCGGAATTGACCGAAACGGCGGGGCTTCCTAGAATGGCCTTTCTTGCCATTGCCGTCCCCTTGTGGGGCGGCAGTTTGATTTTTGAGGACCGCGTCGACACTTGGAGGAGAATGTGGGCTCGTCGCTGCTTCCGACCTACGCACGCGCGGATCTTGCTTTCGAGCGCGGTGAGGGCGCATGGCTCATCTCGACCAAAGGCGAGCGCTTCCTCGATTTTGGCGCGGGCATTGCCGTGGCTTCGCTTGGCCATGCCAATCCGGCGCTCGTCGACGCATTGACCCATCAGGCGCAAAAGCTCTGGCATACCTCGAACCTCTTCGAGATCCCGGAAGCCGAACGGCTGGCCAAACGCCTGACCGAAGTGACTTTCGCCGATCTCGTCTTCTTTACGAATTCTGGCGCGGAAGCCGTCGAAGGCGCGCTCAAGACCGCGCGCAAATATCAATCCGTGAGCGGCCGCCCCGAACGGTTTGAGATCATCACCTGCGAAGGCGCCTTCCACGGCCGCACGCTGGCGACGATCGCCGCCGGCGGCAATCCCAAATATCTCGAAGGTTTCGGCCCCAAGCTCGAAGGCTTCATCCAGATTCCATTGAACGATATCGAGGCCCTGAAAGCAGCCGTCGGACCGCATACGGCGGCCATCCTGGTCGAGCCCATTCAGGGCGAGGGCGGCATTCGCATGGCCACGCGCGAATTCCTCGAAACGATGCGCAAGCTCTGCGACGAACATGGGCTGCTCTTGATCTTCGACGAAGTGCAGACCGGCGTCGGCCGCACCGGCACGTTGTTTTCCTATGAGCATTATGGCGTCGTGCCGGATATCATGGCCATTGCCAAGGGGCTCGGCGGCGGCTTCCCGCTTGGTGCCTTTTTGACCACGCGTGAGGCCGGCAAAGGCATGCAGGTCGGCACGCATGGCACGACCTATGGCGGTAATCCGTTGGCGACCACCATCGGCATGGCCGTGCTCGATATCGTGCTGGCGCCGGGCTTTCTCGATCATGTGAAGGCGATGGGGCTCTTGCTCAAACAGCGCCTGGCCGAGCTTCAAGACGCCCATCCCGACGTGATCGCGGAGGTGCGTGGGCTTGGATTGATGCAAGGTCTCGCTTTGCACCTGTCTGTCGCCAATTTCGTCGCCGCGGGCCGCCAGGAGAAAATTCTGGTCATTCCGGCCGCTGAAAACGTCGCGCGGCTTCTGCCGCCTTTGATCATCACGGAAGAAGAGATCGCGGAAGCGATCCGGCGGCTGGACGCGACATGCCTGCGGCTCGAGGCCGAAATGAGCCTCACGCAAAAGAGAGCCGCGCTATGACGGCATCTCATCCCAAACTGAACGGCGTGGCGGCGGCCCGCCATTTCCTCGATCTTTCGGAAATAGCGGCGCCCGATCTCCGGCATATTCTCGATGCGGCCGCCCGCATCAAGGCCGGCCGCCGCAAGGGCCAGATTGCGGCCGAGCGGCCGTTGCAAGGCAAAATGCTCGCGATGATCTTCGACAAGCCGTCGACGCGGACGCGCGTCTCTTTCGATGTCGGCATGCGCGAATTGGGCGGCGAAACGATCATGCTGACGGGGCAGGAAATGCAGCTCGGGCGCGGTGAAACCATAGCCGACACGGCCCGCGTGCTGTCGCGCTTCGTCGATGCCGTGGTCATTCGCATCCTGAACCATAATGACATGCAGGAATTGGCCGATCATGCGGGCATACCGGTCATCAATGGTCTCACCAAGAAGACGCATCCCTGTCAGGTGATGGCCGCTGTTCTCAATTTCGAGTAACATCGCGGCCCGATCAAGGGCCGCACCGTAGCCTGGACCGGCGAAGCTAATAA
>JAATEW010000415.1 GCA_015655535.1 Hyphomicrobiales bacterium
AGGGAAAAGCGGGCGCCGGATAATGGCCGTTGCGGAGATAGACATCGATTAAATTCACGCCGATCGCATGATAGCGGACGAGCACTTCACCCGGGCCCGGCGGCGGAATCTCGATATCTTCGATCCGCATGACCTCCGGACCACCCACTTCATGAACGCGAACTGCTTTGACCATGAGACTGACAACCAATCGAAGAAAAACCGATGATAGATGAATTCAGAGCCGCTGCGAACCAGCCTGAATAACGATTTCGGCGGAGCGCCCGGCCGGGCTTTCCCCGTCCGCGAGCTTCATAAGGTCTTTGAGATGGGCAAAAGCCGCGACCTGCGCCGCGCGGTCCGGTCCGTCCCGCAGCAGAGCGAGCACCGCATCCGCCAGATTTCGCGGGGTGCAGGCCTCCTGCAGATATTCCGGCACGACGTTCTCGCCCAGGACCAGATTGGGCAAGACGATCGAGGGCACGGTGATGAGATATTTCAAAAAGCCCTCGGCCCAGGAGACCTTATAGGCGACGCATTGCGGGACGCAGGCGAGCGCCAGTTCCAAAGTGACGGTGCCGGAGGCGGCGAGCGCCGCGCTGGCGCGCCGGAAAGCGGCGAATTTTTCAGCCTCTCCCGTCACGATGCGCGGCCGCAAAGGCCAGTCCGAAGTGCGCGCCCGGATGAGCGCTTCGAGATGCGGCACCGCCGGAAGCACCACGTCGATCGGCCCGAAGGTCGAGCGGATCAAACCAAGCGCGGCGCCGAAATCATCCAGCAATCGCGTCACTTCCGAGCGCCGCGAGCCCGGCAGGACGAGCACCAGTGGCGGTTCGGCATTACGGGCGCGCATCTCTTCGGCGTCAGGCGTCAGCACGTCGAGACGTTCGATCAAAGGATGCCCGACATAGGTGCAGGCCGGGCCGCCGAGTCGCCGATGCGCCTCCGGCTCGAAAGGCAGGAGCGCCAGGACATGATCGACGTAAGCTCGCATTTTCGCGGCCCGGCCCGGCCGCCAGGCCCAGACCGTCGGGCTGACATAATCGACGATGGGCAGATCAGGCCGCCGCGCGCGCACCCGGCGCGCCACCCGATGGTTGAAATCCGGGCTGTCGATGATGACAAGAGCATCGGGCGCGAAGCGCAATGCCGCGTCCGCCGTCTCGCCGATGCGCTTCAGGAGGAGCGGCAGACGCGCAATGACCGCGACAAAGCCCATGACCGCGATATCATCCATCGGAAAGAGGCTTTCGAGCCCCTCTTTCGCCATGGCGCTGCCGCCGACGCCTGCCATCTCGATGTCCGGTTGCCGCGCGCGCAAGGCCCGCATCAGACCGGCCCCCAATTGATCGCCGGATTCCTCTCCGGCCACCAAAAAGACCTTCATCGCCTCACGCTCGGGCTCCGGCATCGTCATGGCTGCTCGCCGGTGCGCAGATCGCCCGATCGCGGCCCTCGCGCAGAAAATCGATAATCTCCTGAACCTCGCGGGAAGCTGCGAATTCCTCGGCGACGTCCTGGATCCTCTCGCTGAACGTGCCTTCCGGCGCGAACAAAAGCCGATAGGCGCGGCGCAGATCCTTGACGGCTTCGCGCGAAAAACCCCGCCGCTTCAGACCGACGAGATTGAGCCCGGCCAGATGGGCGCGGTTGCCGACGGCGAGGCCATAGGGAATGAGATCGTTTTCAAGCCCGCTCAATCCCCCGACGAAAGCATGCGCGCCGATCCGCGTGAATTGAATCACGCCCGCGCCGCCGCCCAGGATGACGAAATCGCCGATGGAAACATGTCCGGCGAGCATCACAGTGTTCGACAGGATCACGTCGCTCCCGACTTTGCAGTCATGCCCGACATGGGCGTGGGCGAGAAAGGTGCACCGGTCGCCGACCACGGTTTTCATGCCGCCGCCGGTCGTGCCGGGATTCATGGTCACGCCTTCGCGGATGAGGCAGTCGGCGCCGATCGTCAAAGTGGAGGGCTCGCCGCGATATTTCAGATCCTGCGGCGGATGGCCGAGCGAGGCGAAAGGATAGATTTTCGTGCGCGCGCCTATGCTGGTGCGCCCCGCCAGAACCACATGCGAAGCAAGCTGCACCTCAGCGCCGAGCTCGACATCGCCGCCTATATGGCAATAGGGCCCGATGCTCGAGCCCTCGCCCAGCCGTGCGCCGTCCTCGATGATGGCGGTCGGATGGATGATGAGGCCTTGGCTGAGCATCTTCGTCCGGCGCATGGCTTTCAGGTCGGCATTCGCGGTTTGCGGATGGTGGAGAGATGTCTTCAAGCCCCGCCGGTCTTTCCGGCCATGATCGTCGCCGAAATCTCGGCTTCGCAGACGAGATTGCCATCGACCAGCGCGCGGCCTTTGTACCACCAAATATTGCGGCGCTGATTGGTCTTCGTCATATGGAATTCGAGGCGATCGCCCGGAATGACCGGCTTGCGGAATTTGGCCTTGTCGATCGAGACGAAATAGACGATCGGCTGCGGGCCGAGCTCGGGATGCGCGTCGATGCAGAGCGCGCCTGCCGTCTGTGCCATGCCCTCGATCATGAGGACGCCGGGCATCACCGGGCGTTCCGGAAAATGCCCCTGGAACTGCGGTTCGTTCATGGTGACGTTCTTGATGCCGATGCCGGATTCATCGCCGTGGACTTCGATGATCCGGTCGACGAGGAGAAAGGGATAGCGATGCGGCAGCGCCTTCAAAAGCCGCATGATATCGAAAACCTCTATCGTTTTCGCGACCACCTCGTCCATCGAACCTCCCTGCTGGCCTAGCTGAATGACATTGAACCTTATAGACCGCGATCATCTTCCCTGAGAAGGGCGGCATCGAAAGGCTTCGTCCTTCACTTCTCCCCACGACGGGTATGAAGCCTAAAATGATTTTATCTTTAAGCTCTTATGGTTTTCTTCTGATCTTCGACATCAACTGAAAAGCTAACGCTTGCCGCGCGCCAGCCGGTCGAGCACGACATGTGCGCGCAGCCAGCGCCGGAAGGGTTGCGCCGGCGTGCCGCCGAGCCGCGCCTTGGCCGGCACGTCCGCGATCACGCCCGATTGGGCGGCAATCTCCGCCCCGGCGCCGATCTTGAGATGGCCGGCGACGCCAGCCTGGCCGCCGGCAGCGACGAAATCGCCGAGCTCGGTCGAGCCCGAAATGCCGACCTGGGAAACGATCAAGCAAGACCGTCCGATCGTCACATTATGGGCGATCTGGACGAGATTATCGATTTTCGCGCCTTCGCCGATCACGGTGTCGCGCGTCGAACCGCGGTCGATCGTCGTATTGGCGCCGATCTCCACGTCGTCCTGGATGATGACGCGTCCGATTTGCGGCACTTTCAAATGCCCTTGCCGGCCTGGCACGAAGCCGAAACCGTCCTGCCCAATCCTGACGCCGGGATGGATGATGACGCGATTGCCGATCAAGGCGTGAATGATCGTCGCCTGCGCGCCGACCGAACAATCGCGGCCGAGGCAGACATCCGGACCGATGACGGCGTTTGGCCCGATCATCGTCCCCGCGCCGATCTCGGCGCGCGGTCCGATCACGGCGCCAGGATCGACGACCACATCCGGTTCGAGGCGCGCATCGGGATGGACCGATGCGCCCGGACTGATGCCGGTCGAGCCGAAAAGCGAGCCGGGCCGCAGGCTCGCCGGGCAGAGCTTGGCAAGCGCCAGCGCAAAGGCCTTGGAGGGGCTTTGCGTCACCAAGGCGGCCGTTCCCGCCGGCACGAGCGCGGCGTAGCGCTGCGTGACGAAACAAGCCGTCGCCCGCGTCGTCGTCAGCGCGTCTTGATATTTCGGATGATCGAAAAAGACCAGACTGCCGGGTTCGGCATCTTCGAGCGGCGCGATCCAATGCACCGGCACCGAGAGATCGGTGCCGGGCGGCACTTGCGCATCTGTCCAGGCGACGACATCGCCCAAAGTCGCATTGAGGATGCCGCGCCAGAAAATCGGTTCGCTCATAAAAGGACACTGCGTGAACGGGCGTCATGGCCCGGCCCGAAGCCATAGCAGTGTCCTTCGCCGATTTCACGCCCTATCGAATCGAGCCCGGCATGGCGTGGGCTCAAGCCGCCCTGGATTGAACCAATCCAGGGCTATGCGCGATTCCGATCAGAAGGTCGTGCCGCCCGAGAAGCGGAAGAACTGGGTCTGATCGTAGGGGCTCTTGGTGATGGCCTTGGCGAAGTCGAACCGGATCGGTCCCATCGGCGATTGCCAGATGATCGAAGCACCGCCTGAGGTTCTGATCATCTTGTTGTCGCCGCCGACCGTCACGCAGGTGCCCTGGGTAAAGAGCGGCGCGATATCTTGCGGCGTACAGGCGCCGACCCCGCCCGGCGTGAAGTTGGTCTTGCCCTCATAGCCGAACAGGGTACCGGAGTCGAAGAAGAGCGCGCCCTTCAGACCGAAGTCCTTAGGCATTCCCCAGATCGGGAACTGAACTTCCGCCGAAGCGCCGAAATATTTCGTGCCGCCGAGGGGATTGCCGGACGGATCGACGCCGAAGGATATATCACGCGGGCCAATGCCGTTCGGTGCGAAACCGCGGACCAGTGACGGCCCCATGTTGAAGTTGTCGACGATGCGAAGCTGCTGACCGCCCAAAGCCTGGAGATCGCCGGCTTGGAGGTGAATGATACCCACGAGATCGTCTAAAAAGACCGTATGATAGTAACGCAGGTCGCCGGTCGTCCGCAGAAACTTCTCGTCGCCGCCGGCGCCCGCCGCATCCTGCTTCAATTCGGCATAAATGCCGCCCGTCGGATTTTTGTAATTGTCCAGCGAGTTATAGGACAGGCTATAGCCGAACATCGAGGTGACGGTCGCGCCCTGCGCCTCTTTCAAAGCCAGCGACGCTTCGCCGTTCGTCAAGCAGTTCGAGAACGGCCCCAGCGGGAGCGCCCCAAACGTGCCCGGTGTCACGAAAGGCACTGGCAACTGACAGTCGTTATAAGGATGGTTGGTATCATTCGGGATGGTGATGTCCGAACGATAGACCGAATAGCGCGGCGAGAAAGTGATCTCGTCCGTGATGGGCAGGCCGAAGCGCACCGTGCCGCCGGTGACGAAGTTATTGTAGAATGAATATTGCGAGACGTCCGTCTGCTTGGCGAAGAGGTCGAAGCCGGCCGCGATCCTGTGATCGAGGAAATAGGGCTCGGTGAAGCTGAACGTCACGCCGCGGCTATATTGGCCTTCCGAGACGGAAAGCTTCACATATTGGCCGCGTCCCATGAAGTTCGATTCGCTGACCGCGACTTCGGCGATGAAACCATCGCTCGTCGAATAGCCACCCGACAGCGACAGTGATCCCGTCGGCTGATCTTCGACATCGACGATCACGACCACCCGGTCCGGCGCGGAGCCCTGCTCGTTGGTGATTTTGACCTTCTTGAAGAAGCCGAGATTGTTGAGGCGGCGCTCGGCGCGATCGATCAGGACTTTATTATAGGCGTCGCCCTCGACAAGTTCGAATTCACGGCGAATCACGTAATCGCGTGTGCGCGTGTTGCCGCGAACGACAATACGTTCGATGTAGACGCGCGGACCTTCGTCGATCACGAAGGCGATGGCCACCGTATGGGTTACCGGATCGCGGTCGCCGCGCGGGTGAACCTGCGAGAAGGCATAGCCGCGTTTCATGACCTCTTTGGTCAGGGCCTCGGTCGTCTTTTCGACCATGTTGCCATTATAGGTCTCACCCGGCGAGAGGCGCAGATAGCTGCGCAGCGAAGCGCCGTCGATCTCCGGAATATGCGATTCGACATCGACGCTGGCGACCGTATAGGGCGCGCCTTCTTCCACCGTGATCGTGACGATATAGCCGGTCCGTTCCGGATCATATCGGATGTCGGACCCGATCACGCGGAAATCGGCATAGCCGTTCTTGAGATAGAAGCGGCGAATGAGTTCGAGATCGGATGAAATCTTATCCGGATCATAGACGTCGGATGTCTTGAAGAAGGAGAGATAGTTCATCTCCGTCGTCTGCATCATGTCTTTCAGCTTGCCCGTGGAATAGGCATTATTGCCGATGAAGGTGATTTCCCGGATACCCGTCTTGTCGCCTTCGTTGATCGTGAAGACGACATCCAGCCGGCCGTTCGGCAAATCGACCGTACGCGAGGTGACTGTCGCGGCGGAGCGGCCAGACCGGCGATAGACGTCCTTGATGCGCTCGATATCGGCTGCGACGGTCGCCGGACTATAGGGTCCGCGCGATTTCGACTGGATCTCCGATTGCAGGGTCTCGGTCTTGACCTTGCTGTTGCCCTCGAAGGCGACGCGATTGATGATGTTGTTTTCAGTAACGGTAATGGCGAGACCGCCGCGGCCGCCGCTGACCTTGACATCCGAAAACAGGCCCGTGGCGTAAAGATCCTTTACGCCCTTGTTGATAGAGGCCTGATCGGTCCCTTTGAAATAGGACTGAATCGTCGGCGTATCGACGCGATGGTTGCCGTAGACGGTAACACTTTCGGCGTAGGCCGCTGGAGCCAACACCCCTAGCAACGCAAAAAAGAGTGCAGCGAACAGAAACCGGTTTGGACGGAAACCTGAAAATCGCATTGTAAGACCGGTCCCCACTTCGATAATGCCGCATACCGAACCAGCGGCAACCAGTTGATCTGGTTGTATATTGGGATGGTTTAAAACTGGCCGGAAGGCCGCCATCCTCTAGCTTCGCTTCTACCCGTTTTAATTTGGCCTGCAAATGCCGTTTACCCTTTTTAAGTCGATTTCAAAGGCGCGTGGCGGGCAAGACACGTTTCTGAGTAAGCAAACCCTTAAGTGTGACGGTTAACTATGTCTGACTGTGAAAATAGTGTCCGTCGCCATCCTTTGGACCTATTTCTATTCGTCAAAGTGACGCTTCTATGGCGCCGGTCAAAGCCGCCGCTCACATTGATGCAATGTTTTGCAACAAAGGAGACGGCTTGAAGCAGCCGTCTCATCAAGACCCTTCGACCAGAACCCTGCGATCCAGACTTCGAGACCCGAACCTCGCGATCCAGACCTCGCGATCAGAGTCTAGCCCCAGTGCATCCACTGGCGGGTGATCCGCGCGATGTCGTTATAGGTCGCGAAAATCATCAATCCGGCGACCAGAGTCAGGCCGATCCTATAGCCGAACTGCTGTGTCTTCTCATGCAGGGCCCGGCCCCGCACCGCTTCCACCGCGTAATAGAAGAGATGACCTCCATCGAGCAGCGGAATCGGCAGAAGATTGAGAAAGCCGATCGAAATCGACAGGATCGCAGTCAGGCTCATCAAGGCGGCGAAGCCGATCTTGGCCATCTCGCCCGAAGCTTGTGCGATGCCGAAGGCACCCGACAGTTGCTCGGCGGATTCCCGCCCGATCAGCAGACCGGAGAGATAAGAGCCCGTCCGCTCGATGACATACCAGGTCTCGGCCACGGCCATGCGCGCTGACTCCGGTACGCTGTAGCGCTCGATATGGACATTGGCCGGATTGTTGGCCGCTTCGACGCCGAGAACGCCGACGCGCGTCGTCCCGAAGGGCGTCGCAACATCGCGACGGCGCGGCGTCGCAACCAGTTCGGTAGTCTTGCCGTCGCGCTCGACGACGAAGGTCAAACTCTGGTCGCTGGAGGTTTGGACAATGCGCTGCATGTCCTCGAATCCATCGATCTTGACGCCGTCGATCGAGACGATCAGATCGCCGGGGCGAAAGCCCGCGTCCTCAGCCGCGCTGCTGGGCGCCACCGCGTCGACCCGCGGGATCAGCATCCCGCGGCCTTCGATCGAAAAGATCCCGGTAAAGATCACGATCGCCAGCAGAAAACTGGCGAGCGGCCCGGCAGCCACGATGGCGGCGCGTTTCCAGACGTTTTGGGCGAAGAAAGTGACCGCCTTCTCCTCCGAAGGCATGTTGGCGATGCCGGCTTCGTCCGTCATCGAGGCGCCGTTGGCGTCACCGTGAAATTTCACATAGCCGCCGAGCGGAAAAGCCGCGATCCGCCAGCGCGTGCCCCAGCGATCGGTGAAGGCGGCCAGCTCCGGACCAAATCCGAGCGAAAAGGCGTCAACCTTAACGCCGCACAAGCGGCCAACGATGAAATGGCCGAGTTCGTGGAAGAAGACCACGATGCTGAGAACGAAGATGAAAGGAACGATATATCCGATCAGAGACCATAAACTCATGAATATCGACATAGGTCTCCCCTAGAGGCGCGGCGGGTTGCGGAAAAGCCAAAGCTTCCGGCTCGTTCGTCAGTATGGTTATTGATTTATTACCATGCCGGAAGCGGGCGAGCGCGCCAAGAGGGCTCGCAACCTTTCTCTTACCATATGGTCAATGGCGAGCGCATCCTCAACAGATTGGGGTTCTTTCGCCACACCCTCCGCCAAAGCCGCCTCGCAAGCCGCCTCGACGACGCGCGCGATCTCGTGAAAGGAGATGATTCGGTTGAGGAAGGCTTCGACGGCGACTTCATTCGCTGCGTTAAGGACGGTCGGCAGCCCCTGCCCTTGCCGCAAAGCCTCGAGTGCCACGCGCAAAGCCGGAAAACGGTCGAAATCCGGCCGCTCGAAGGTCAATTGACCGACCGCCGCGAGATCGAGCCGTCGCGCCGCCGTCTCGATACGCGTCGGATAAGACAGGCAATGGGCGATCGGCACTTTCATATCGGGCGCGGCGAGACCCGCCGTCACCGATCCATCCTTGAAGGACACAAGCCCATGCACGATCGATTGGGCATGCACCAGAACGTCGAGCCGCGCCGCCTCGATGCCGAAAATATAATGCGCTTCAATGACTTCCAGGCCCTTGTTCATAAGACCCGCGGAATCGACCGTGATTTTCGGCCCCATCGCCCAATTGGGATGGTTGAGCGCCTGTTCGGGCGTCGCCTCAGCGATCGCCTCTTTGGTCCAGGTGCGGAACGGGCCGCCGGAAGCGGTCAGCGTCATCATTTCGATCGTATCGGGATCGCATTCATTCATCGCCTGGAAGATGGCATTGTGCTCGCTGTCGACCGGCAAAAGCCGCGTGCCGGTCTTCTCAGCCTGCCGGATGAAGGCCGGACCGGCGCAGACCAGACATTCCTTATTGGCGAGCGCCACGGTCCGCCCAGCCGAGAGCGCCGCGAAGGTCGGTTTGACCCCGGCCGTGCCCGCGATCGCGCCCATCACCATGTCGGAAGGATAAAGCGCCGCTTCGACGACAGCCTCGGGGCCCGCCGCCGCCTTGATCCCGCTGCCGGCGAGGGCTTCCTTGAGTTCGGCATAGCCAGAAGGATCGGCGAGCGCGGCGAAAGACGCGCCAAGCTCGCGGGCGGTCCGCGCCAAGCTCCGCGGGTCGCGGCCGCCTGCGACAGCCGGCACGATAAAGGCGCCCTTGGCGCCCAAAATGATCTCGACCGTCGAGCGGCCAATCGATCCCGTCGCACCAAGGATCACGACCGAACGGGGTTCGGACGCGGAAGCCGGCTTCTGTTTGAGTTGAACAACCGTTTCCATGTTGCTGTTTCTCTTTGGTTAATGCCAATCAAACAAGCCGGCGGCGAGCGAGGTGCCACCATGCAATAGACCGATCGCGACAGCAAAAACGGCCGCGGCGATGAAGCCGTCGAGCCGATCCATAAGACCGCCATGTCCCGGAATCAGCCGCCCTGAATCCTTCACGCCGAACCGCCGTTTCATCCAAGATTCGAACATGTCGCCAGCTTGCGCAACGCTCGCCGTTATCAAGCTCAATGCGAAGACATGCAAGAGCGGCACCGGACCGGGCAGCCCCTTGAGACCCACGAAAGCGCCCAGAACCGCGCCGCAGGCAATGCCGATCAGAGTGCCCGACCAGGTTTTGCCGGGCGAGACCGCCGGCCAGATTTTGGGACCGCCCAGCGTGCGGCCGGCGAAATAGGCAAAGACATCGGTGCCCCAGACGATGGCAAAGAGCCAGAGGATCGCCCGCGGCCCCAAACTCATGTCATTGCTGAGCAGGCAAAGCGCTCCGATCAAAGCGCTCGCATAAACGAGACCGGAAGCGGCCCAGATCCGCCGCCCCGGTCCGGCGAACGCTGCCATCAAACAGGCACCCACGGCCAGACTGAGGGCAGCCCATCTGAAATCCAGCCGGCTGGTCAAAGCCGCGATGAAGACGAGACAGAGGCTGCCGGTCAGATAGCGCGCCAGTCTTTGCTCGCCGCCGACGATTCTCTGCCATTCGCAAAAGACCGCGATCGCGGCCGCGAGCCAGATCACGACAAAAATATCGCCGCCGAACCACCAGGCGGCGAGCGCCGGCGCCATCAAGGCGAGGCTCGACAGCAGCCGCGGCAAAAGATCGGCCAGAGCGGACCGCGAGATCGTTTTGGGGGAAGACAGCTCCGGCCGCTCCAGACCCGAGGCCATGGAATTTAAATCTCCGGCCTGTAGTGCAAAAGGATCGAGGGATTTTCGCGCGTCCATCGGAGCGCTCATAAACCCGTCCCTATCTTGGGACCGTGCGCCGTCACACCGCCGAACCGGCGCTCGCGGGAGGCAAATTGGGCCAAGGCCGTCTCGAAAGCCTGACGATCGAAATCCGGCCAATAGATCGGCAAAAAGACGAATTCCGCATAGGCTGCCTGCCACATGAGAAAATTCGACAGTCTTTGTTCGCCGGACGTCCGGATGATGAGATCCGGGTCCGGGATGTCGGCCGTATCGAGATGCTGCACGAAGAGGGTTTCGTCTATGTCTTCCGGCTTTAGCCGGCCGGCGGCAACCTTCAGCGCGATCGCCCGCGCGGCGGCGACGATTTCCTGCCGGCTGCCATAGTTGAAGGCGATGACGAGCGTGATCCCCGTATTGGCCTGCGTCAGGCTTTCCGCATCTTCGAGCAAGGCGCGGATGTCCGGCTTCAACGTATCCTTGATGCCAATGATCTTGATCTTTACGTTGGCGCGGTGAAGCTCCTGCAAATCATTATGAATGAAACGTTTCAAAAGCCCCATCAGATCGGAGATTTCCTCGACGGGCCTCGTCCAGTTCTCGACGGAAAAACTATAGACGGTGAGATAATCCAGGCCGAAATCGATGGCGGCGCGGACGGTCTGGCGCAAAGCTTCGACGCCGCGCCTGTGGCCCTCGAGGCGCGGCAGACCGCGGCTCGCGGCCCATCGGCCATTGCCGTCCATGATCACGCCCACATGGGAGGGACGGCGCGAAGGCACGATGTCCACGGCCTTTTGCCTGATCTCCTCTTCGATGATGTCCGGCGTCGCCATTGGTGACTTTGCCCTTGCCGATCCCGCTCTGAGAATTCGCCACCCGTCCGCCGAGAATGACGCGGCGGCGGGATGCCAGAAAATTGCGTCGCGATCATGCTTCAACTGTGGTGCGGCGCATAATCTTATATGAAAAGCCCCGCCGCTTTTCCCGAATCGTCTGAAGGCCGCCTGCCTTAGACCTGCATGATTTCCTTTTCCTTGACCGCCAGCGCCTGATCGACGTCGCCGACGAATTGATCGGTCGCCTTCTGAATGTCGCCCTCGCAGCGCTTTTCGTCGTCTTCGCTGATCTTCTTGTCCTTCAGGAGCTTCTTCAGACCATCGATCCCGTCGCGGCGGACGTGCCTGATCGCGACGCGCGCCTCTTCGGCATATTTATGGGCAACCTTCACCATTTCCTTGCGGCGCTGCTCGTTCAACTCTGGGATGCGGATTCGCAGGATCTGCCCTTCGACGGTCGGGCTGAGACCAAGATTGGACTCGCGGATCGCTTTGTCGACCGCGTTCACCATACCTTTGTCCCAGACCTGAACCGAAAGAAGCCGCGGCTCCGGGACGCTGATCGTTCCGACCTGGTTGAGCTGCATCCTCTGCCCATAGGCCTCGACGTGAATGGGCTCGAGCAAGCTCGCCGACGCGCGCCCGGTGCGCAAGCCGCCGAGTTCATGTTTCAAGGACTGCACAGCGCCCTGCATATGCTCCTTCAAAGAGTCTAAGTCGAATTCTGCACTCATCATCGAACCTTGGTCTTGGCTCAGAAATTGTGGCTCGGACGCCCTATTGGGCATTCCCGGAGTCGAACGTGGCCGTCCAAATTAAGCGACAGCTTGCGCGATTCCAATGGAAACCGGAAGGCCGCCGGAGTCCGTGTCGAAACTCGCGACAAACCCTAAAGCCTATTGCCGCCTTGTGCTAGCCTTGGGAAAGGCTCTCTTTGCCGCACGAAGCCGCCCGGCATGCCCGGTGATCTCATGGCAAAACCAGCGTGGCCAGGCCTTTTCCTTCCAGCGCCGCGCGGATCGCGCCGCGCTCCTTGATGGAGAAAACCAGGATCGGAATCTTGTTTTCGCGGGCGAGCGCGAAAGCCGCCGTATCCATGACCGCGAGGTTCTTGTTGATGGCCTCGTCATGGGTCAGCTTGGCATAGCGCGTGGCCTTGGGATCGATCTTCGGATCGGCCGAATAAATACCGTCGACCTGGGTCGCCTTCATGATCACGTCGCCGGAGAGTTCGGCGGCGCGCAACGCCGCGCCTGTGTCGGTCGTAAAGAAGGGATTGCCGGTGCCGCCGGCCAGAATCACGATGCGCTGTTTCGAAAGATGATGCAAAGCCGCCTGGCGGGAATAAGGCTGGCAAAGCGACGGCATGGGCACGGCCGAAAGGACACGCGCAGCTTGGCCGAGCTTCTCGATCGCAAATTCGAGCGCCAAGGCGTTCATGACGGTTGCCAGCATGCCGATCGAATCGGCGCGGGCGCGCTCGATGCCCTTTTCGGCACCTTCGATGCCGCGGAAGAAATTGCCGCCGCCGACGACGACCGCCATCTCGACGCCAAGCGCGGCCGTCTCGACAAGGTCCGAGGCCAGCCGTTCGAGCGTCTCGGCATCGAGGCCGTGAGTCCGGCCGCCCATCAGCGCTTCGCCGGAGAGTTTCACCACGACGCGGCGCCATTGCCGCACGGCCTCCGGCGTTCCGCCTTCCTCAGTCATCCGAGTTCCTTTGAAAAAGAATGCGATTCGTCTTGCGGCAGTATAGCTTGGGTGGTGGCGATTTTATTATCCTACATCTTTCCTAAAGCGAGCAACCGCATGGATGAAAGCGTTAAAACACTTATCGCGGAAGCTTTCCCCGATCTGGAGCGCGAATTGTTCGGGCAGGCTTTCAGTCTGGACGACGCCTGCGGGTCTGTCTCAGCCTATATGTTTCGGCGCTATGGCGTCAGCGATTATCAGTGCAGCGCAGCGGTAAAGGACGCCCTGGCCGCCCGGCTCGACGCCGAACCGAAGTTGCGCCGCGCCATCGACGGCAACGAGGCTCCGGCCTGGAAACCTTCGTCTTGAAGTAACAGTACGTGTCGATACGAGAGTAAGGGAAACGGCGCAATGCCCAAGTTCGAGACCGCCCGCGGCTCCCTGCGGATCCGCCTGATCGTCATCCCGGCGAGCCTTCTCCTTCTCGGCATTCTCGCGGCCACCGTCACCACGCTTTACGGCGCCCGCGACCGTATCCATTCCGAAATCGAGTCCGGCGTCAATCTCGGCAGCCGGTTGATGGAATACGCGCTCGACGACGTCGCGGCCTCTGCGGATCCGGCGGAGGCTTTACGGCAATTGCGGGAGGATCTCGCGCATGTCCGCCATGTCAAGGTCGCCTATGTCGCCGATCCGGCGCAGGACAAGGTCGAGCCGCCCAATTCCGACAAGAAGCATGCGGCGCCGCGCTGGTTTCAACATTGGTTCGAACCGGCCCGCATCGTCGAGACCTATAAAGTCAATTTCGGGAATGAGCCGCACGGCGAACTCATCATGTGGACGCAGCCCGCCGACGAGGTGAACGAGGTCTGGCTCGGCCTGACCTTCGTCACGGGCCTATTGGGCGTGCTGTCCTTTGCCATCGTCGCGCTCATTCTTTTGACGGCGCGCCAAACGCTCGCCCCGCTTCATACTCTGGTCGAAGGTTTGGACCGGCTCGAACAAGGCCAGTTCGACGCGCTCGCCGAAATCCGCGTCGCCGAATTGCGCCGCATCGGCGAGACGTTCAACCGCCTCGCCCATTCGCTCGCCAGGACCGAAGCGGATAATCATTTCCTCATCGACCGGCTGATGTCGGTTCAGGAAGCCGAGCGCAAAGAGCTCGCGCGCGAATTGCACGATGAATTCGGCGCCTCGCTTTTCGGCATCAGGGCCGCGGCCTCCTGCATCATCGCAGCAGTCGGCAACCGCGATGCCGCGGATGCCGCAACCAGGGAAGTCGCCGATAAGGAAATCGCCGATCGCGCCGCATTGATCTCGACTTTGGCGGATGGGATTCAAAAACAGAATTATCGCATCCTCGACCGGATCAGGCCCGTCATCCTGCATCAGATGGGGCTCTTCGATGCGCTGCGCCAGCTCGTCGACTCCTGGGGTGCGCATCATCGCGATTGCTCTTATGCGCTCGATCTGCCGTCTGAAAATCTCAGCTTCGACGAAGAGGTCAGCCTCACGGCCTATCGGATCATCCAGGAATGCCTCACCAATGTGGCGCGGCATTCGAAGGCGCAAGCGATGCATGTTGGATTGCGCTACAGTGCCGACGCGAAGGTGCCGGGCCTTCATATCCGCATCGAAGATAATGGCATAGGCCTGCCAACCGGCTTTCGATTTGGTTTCGGCTTTCTCGGCATGAGCGAAAGGCTGCGCAAACTCGGCGGCCAATTGCACATCAGCAATGCGCCAAAGACAGGCACGGTCATCGAAGCCTTTATCCCAGCATCCGCTCACATGTCCGAGCGCGTCTTCTCGGAGCGATTAGAAAATATCCTGGTAAAATAGTGAAAAATGCCCATGCAGCACAGCGTTGCAACCTTCGCCGTTTAGAGCTTATGACATGAAGGAGGCATCGTTCCCTGGAGTAAGGCAGCGAATGGACGAGCAGGTCAAAGTCCTGATTATTGAAGATCATCCGATCGTTCGCGACGGCTGCCTCAGAATCTTCGCGCACCGAACCGATTTCCATGCGGTGGAAGCGAGTTCCGCCGAGGCCGGACGCGCGCTGAACCTTGAACTGAAGCCTGACGTCATCGTCCTCGACGTCAACCTTCCCGATGCCAATGGTCTCGATCTCATCAGCTCTTTGCTCGCCAATAACCCTCAGGCGAAGATCATCGTCTTCAGCATGTATGAAGCGGCGAGTTTCGTAACCCACGCACTCGAAAAAGGCGCGCGGGGCTATATCACCAAGAACGACGATCCGATGACCATTTTATCGGCCATAGACAAGGTGCGCGCGGGAACGGTCTATCTGGGTCAGGCGGTCGCGCAAAATCTTGCGCTTTATAATCTCGAAGCCGCCAATAGTCCGTTGCGCGAACTGAGCGATCGCGAGCGGCAAGTGCTTGGTCTGCTCGGCGACGGCAAGAGCCTCACCGAAATCTCGTCTGACCTGACCATAGGCTATAAAACCGCGGCGAATCTCGTCTCGGCGATCAAGCAGAAACTGTCGATTCCGACGAGTTCGGCGCTCATCAAATTCGCGGTCGAGCAACGCGCGAAGCTCTGATTGCGTGCAACTTCCGCCCTTTTAGAGTTGGCGTCGGGAACTTTTCCAAATTACTATGTGTGTTATTCTATATTAGATGGATATTTTCCCAGCGTCCGGCGCTGAATCGCTCTTATTCTTGTTGTTGCAAATAAAACACGGCGATTTATTTTGTCTATTGGCAAGATGAAAGCCTTTGCCGCCCCGTTGTCTAGATTTTAACATCTAAAAATAAGGGAAAATTCCTTGGCCGTGGGGGCAGGCTGTGCGTTTCTTCGAGCAAAGAGAACGATCGTTTTGTAAACTCGCCCTCTTCCTCGCTGCGAGCGGCCTCGCTCTTTCCGTCATTTGAACAAGAGCCCAGGCGCAGACGGTGGCCCTTCCCGAAGTTGACGTGGTCGCGACGACACCGATTGGAAACGCCGGCACGGAGCGGACCAAAGTTCCCTATAATGTCGAAACCTTGTCGCGCGACGAATTCGAGCAAACCCATCAAAACGAAATCACCGAGGCTTTGGCCCGGCGCACGCCCGGCATCAGCACGAATGATGTGATCGGTAGCCCGCTCGTTCAAGAACTCGACTATCGCGGTTTCGTGGCATCCCCCATTCCAGGGACGCCGGAAGGTCTCGCCGTCTATCAGAACGGCGTACGCATCAACGAAGCTTTCGGCGACGAGGTCAATTGGGACGCCATTCCGTCGATTGCCATCGATCGCACGACGATTGAAAGCGGCAATCCGATCTTCGGTTTGAATGCACTCGGCGGTGCCGTCGTTCTCGACATGAAAAACGGCTTCACCTATCAGGGCACCATGTTCGACGCGCGCTTCGGCAGCAATATGCGCCGTCAGGCCGAGTTCGAATATGGCAAGACGATCGGCAATTGGGGTTTCTATTTCGCGGCCGAGTCGTTGCACGACAACGGCTATCGCTATGACGGCGGCTCGCATGTCAACCGGGGCTATTCCGATATCGGCTATCGCGCCGAAGGCAATGAACTCCATCTCAGCTTCACCGGCGGGCGCACCAATCTCGGCGTCGCCGGAACGACTCCAGAGGAGCTTGTCGACTTCAACCGAAGCGCTGTCTTTACGACGCCGCAAACGACGCAAAACACCGTAGGCATGGTCCAGTTGAACGGCAAATTCGATGTGACCAACACGTTGACGCTCAACACCGTCGCCTATCTGCGCTCCTTCGATCAGGCGCATGTCGACGGCAATATCAGCGACTTTGCCTCATGCGGCGCCGCGACGCTTTGCGACGGCGGCGGCAATATGACCAGCATTCCCGATGTCACCAATGGGGCGCTCGTCGGCGAGATCGACCGGAATTGGACGCGCTCGCGCAGCATCGGCACGACGGTCCAACTGACCGATACGGACAAGATCATCGACCACAGCAATAGATTCACCGCCGGCGTCAGCTACGACCATGGCTGGTCGAACTTCAAAGGCCAGAGCGAGATTGGAACAATTCCGGCGCCGAATTTCGTCGTCGTGGGAAGCGGCTTCATCATCAACGAGCCCGCCTCCGACGTGTCACCGACGGACCTCAACGCCCAGAACGGCTATCTCGGCGTCTATGCGCTCGATTCCTTCGACGTTACCAACGAGCTGACCGTCACCGTCGGCGTGCGTTACAACAATGCGCAAATCAATCTCAACGATCTGACCGGCCAAAGCCCAAGCCTTACCAGCTCCAATAATTTCCAGCACATCAATCCCGGCGGCGGCGCGACTTACAAGATCACGCCGAACATCTCCGCCTATGCAAGCTGGTCGGAAGCCAACCGCGCGCCGACGCCGCTCGAACTCGGCTGCGCCAATCCGAACCAGCCCTGCATGATCGATAATTTCCTCGTCTCGGATCCGCCCTTGAAACAGGTCGTCTCGCAAACTGTCGAAGCCGGCTTCAAAGGCAACTTCGATGTCACCGAAGTGCTACCCGGCAAATTGGAATGGAGCGCAGGCGTCTTCCGGACCATGAACGACAATGACATCATGAGCCTGCCAAGCACGATCACGGGTTTCGGCTTCTTTCAGAATGCCGGAACGACACGACGCCAAGGCGTCGAGACAAGCCTCAACTACAGGACGGAAAAGTGGTCCGCCTATATCAACTATACTTATGTCGATGCGACCTTCAGAACGCCCGTCTCGCTGTCGTCACCCAACAACCCATTTGCCGACGCGAGCGGCAATATCCAGGTCATGCCCGGCGACACCCTGCCCGGCGTGCCGCGCAACCGGCTGAAATTCGGCGCGGACTATGCGGTCACGCCCGAATGGAAGATCGGCGGCGACTTCGTCTATGAATCGAGCCGCTATTTCTTCGGCGATCAGATCAATGCGCTGGGCGCCTTGCCCGGCTTTGCGACCGTCAATCTGCGTAGCTCCTATCAGATCACGAAGGAGATCCAAATCTATGGTCTCCTCCAGAATGCCTTCAACGAACATTATGCGACCTATGGCACCTTGTTCGAAACTGATTCGACAGCGGGCTTTGCCGGCTTCCCGCAATTCACCAACCCCAAGTCGATCACGGTCGCGCCACCGATCGGCGCCTATATCGGCCTGAAAATGACGCTGTAGAACGCAGCCTTTTCCATTTCCATTCCTCATAAAGGCCCGGTGCCGCGAGCACCGGGCCTTTTTATTTGCCGGATCGATTCGATGCGCATCACAGGCGTGATCACACGCAACACAGAGCATCGAAGAAGCGTATAGGAATTAGTGTCACAAAAAATGGATTTATCCATCAAATATAAATGAATAAATCTAAAGTAAAAAATCAACGTACAGCATATATATTGTATTTATTCTTGTTTGTTGCAGATAAAACACAAGATTTTGTTTTGTTTATCTGGAAGATTGAAAGCCTTTGCCGCCTCAATCCTTACGTTTTAACGTCAATACATAAGAACAATTGCGTATCTAAGGGGGAAAGGCAGTGCGTTTTTACAATCAAAGAGAACAAGGGCTCGGGAAACTTGCCCTCATGCTTGCGACCAGCACCATGGCCCTCGCGGCCTATCAGGCCAAGGCGCAGGCGCAGACCGTGGCATTGCCTGAAGTCGAAGTGATCGCGACGACGCCGATTCCCGGCGCGGTCGGCATCGAGGCCAACAAGGTCCCTTCCTTTCAATCGACTGTGACCGCCAAGGATTTCGACGAACGGAAAATGCCCTCCGTCACCGGCGCGATCACTCAGAAGGTGCCTGGCGCGATCGCCGTCAATGTCGATGGCACCGATCTTTCGCCCGATCTTTTCTATCGCGGCTTCGACACCTCGCGAATCTCCGGCGTTCCGAACGGACTTGCCGTCTATCAGAACGGCGTGCGCATCAACGAGGCCTTCGGCGACGGCGTCAATCTCGATCTCGTCCCGCCGATCGCCGTCGACCATGCCGATGTCTATACGAATAATCCGATCTTCGGCCTGAACGCTCTCGGCGGCGCGATCGCCTTCACCATGAAGAACGGCTTTACCTTCCACGGCGGAGACGCGACCGTGCTCGGCGGCTCCTATGGCCGCGCCAACGGCTTCATGGAATATGGCAAGGAGATCGGTAACTTCTCCTATTACTTCGCTGCCGACGGCTATCGCGACGGCGGCTACCGTCCTTTCGGCGCGCAAAACGCGGAGCGCGCCTATCTCGATGTCGGCTACCGGACGCAGGATGCCGAAGTTCACGGCATAGCCTCTTTTGGGCGAAGCCTGCTCGGCGTGCAGGGCGTGACGCCCATGCCACTGGTCCAGCAGCAATATAATTCCGTCTTCACGACGCCGCAGACCACCAACAACCAGGCGGGCCTCGCAGAAATCACAAACCGCTTCGAGGTCGCACCGCACTGGAGCTTGAGCGGCGACTTCTACTTCCGCAAATTCGATCAGTACCATGTCGACGGCAACGACGCCGACGTCGACGACTGCCGGGCCACCGGTCTGTCTTTCAGAGTTCTCTGCCTCGATGGCGATTCAGCTCCGCCCGGTACATCGGACGCGGCCCGAACCTTCCTCTTTAACGGAAAACCCGTTCTCGCTCTCGGCGACAGCTTTCCCTATGGCACGACAGCCAGGACTGCGACGCATACGGACACCTTCGGCGCGCAGCAGCAGATCACCAACAAGGAGAAGATATTCGATCACGACAATTATTTCGTGTTCGGCGGCAGCGTGGATCAATCCTATTCAAGCTTCACGTCGTCGACGACGCTCGGCCAGCTCGATCCCTTCTTCCAGAATCTCGAATATGGAATACCCGGCGCCGGTGGCGTCCTCATGCCGGCCGGCGGCCCGTCTGTAGGCTTCTATCCCGTCAATGCGCGTGCGCAGAACACCTATTATGGCGCATTCACGCTCGACACATTCAACATCACCCCTCAATTGGCTTTGACGGCGGGCGCACGCTACAACGTAGCCGTCATCTCGGTCCAGGATGCGAGCGGACTCAATCCGGCCATTAATTCGAACAGTACCTATAGCCGTATCAACCCCATGGTCGGCCTCAGCTACGAGTTCGCGCCGGCGTTCACCGTCTATGCCGGCTATTCGGAGGCCAATCGCGCGCCGACACCGCTTGAGACCAATTGCGCTAACCAGTTCAATCCCTGCATTCTCGAGACCTCGCTCGTATCCGATCCACCGCTCCAACAGGTCGTGTCACATACGGTCGAAGCGGGCGCGCGCGGCACCTATACGATTCCAGCCGGCTTTGGGGGGACCGTCAGTTACAAGGCCGGCTATTTCCGGACCGAAAGCGACAATGACATCGTCAGCGAAGCGAGCCAAACGACAGGCCAAGGCTTTTACGTGAACGTGCCGGAGACTCTGCGGCAAGGTGTCGAGGCCGGCCTGACCTATAGCAACGGACCTTGGACCTTCTACGGCAATTACGCTTATGTCGACGCGACCTATCAGTTCAGCGCGACCTTCTCCTCGCCGAACAATCCTTTCGCCGACGCGAATGGCAATATCCAGGTCCGGCCGGGCGATCATATTCCCGGCATTCCACGGCATATGGGTAAGCTCGGTGGCGAATATCAATTCACGCCACGGTTCAAGGTTGGAATCGACGCGCTTCTCGTCGGCGCCCAATATTATGTCGGTGACGATTCAAACCAGAATCAGCAGCTTCCCTTCTATTACAGGCTGGATATGCATGCGTCCTACCAAGTCACGGACAATATCCAGATCTTCGGCCTCATCAATAATTTCACCAATAATCACTACGCGACCTATGGCACCTATTTCGAGAGCGACACGACAGGTGCCAATATCAACGCGGTGCTGGCGGCAAATCGCGACGCGGCCCATCCGGATGTTCGCGCGGTCACGGTGGCTCAGCCGATCTCCTTCTACGGCGGCGTGAAGGTTACCTTCTGACCCCGGTCACAAAAGCGCCGCCTTGCGCAAAGCAAGGCGGCAAGAGGCAAAGCCCCGCCCGGCCCCGCGGGGCTTTGCTTTTTCGATCGAACATGATCGGCGTCTGTATCGCATCCCGATCGCGAGCTGATGGCACATTTCCCCAAAAGCCGCGGCGTTTTCGGGCTGCGCGCGGAATAACCTCGCGACAGCACGATTTTTTACGGCAATGTTACGGTCCTCTACCGGCCGGTAACATCATCGCAACCTTGGGCATCCATGCCGGATGGGGCATAAGCGTTTCCGCTTATAACGGGGGATGGCAGGATGATCGTGCTGCATGGTATCTTGGGACTTTTGGGCCTTCTGTTCATCGCCTGGATCTTCAGCGAGAACCGTTGGCATATTCCGCTGCGCATCGTCATCGCCGGTGTCGCGCTGCAAATCGGGCTTGCGCTTCTCTTTCTCAAGGTGCCGCTCGCGACAAGCGCTTTCCTTCTCCTCAACGACGGCGTCGGTGCGCTTCAAAAAGCAACCGACACAGGCACGGCGCTCGTCTTCGGCTATCTCGGCGGCGGCCCCTTGCCATTTGCCGAGACGCAGCCCGGCGCAAGCTTCATTCTGGCGTTTCGCGCCTTTCCGCTCGTTCTCGTTATCAGCGCGCTCGCTTCGCTGCTGCTCTATTGGGGGATTTTGCAGCGCATCGTCGGCGCGCTCGCCTTTGCTTTGCGCCGGACGCTCGGCATAGGCGGCGCGCTTGCGCTTGGCGGCGCGGTTCATATTTTCGTCGGCATGATCGAAGCACCGTTGCTTGTGCGGCCCTACCTCAACACAATGTCGCGCGGCGAGCTTTTCGCCTTGATGAGTTGCGGCATGGCCGGCATCGCCGGCACAGTGATGGTGATATACGCGGGACTGATCGGCCCGGTCATTCCCGATGCCTTAGGCCATATTCTCATCGCCTCGGTCATCAGCACGCCCGCGGCGCTCGCCGTCGCCGCACTCATGGTGCCTTTCACGCCGGACCCCAAGGAATCGGGCGAGCTGTCCCTCCCCGATCCGCCTGCGAGCACGATGGAAGCCATCGTGCTCGGCACCAATGACGGCATCGGCATTCTTGTCGCGATCATCGCCACATTGATCGTGCTCGTCGCGCTCGTGAGCCTCGTCAATCTGGCCCTCGGGATGCTGCCGCATGACGGCGAGCCGATCACTTTGCAGCGGATCTTCGCCTATGGCTTCTGGCCGATCCTCTGGCTGGTCGGCATTCCGGAACCGGACCTCGGCACCGCATCGGCTCTGATGGGCACCAAAACCGTGCTCAACGAATTCGTGGCCTATCTCAATTTCGCGCAACTGCCGGCCGATGCCTTGAGCCCGCGCTCGCGCCTCATCATGACCTATGCGCTTTGCGGCTTTGCCAATTTCGGCAGTCTCGGCATATTGGTCGGCGGCATGACCGCCATGGCACCGGAGCGCAAACATGAGATCGTATCGCTTGGCCTGCGCTCGATCCTCTCCGGCACGCTGGCGACCTCGATGAGCGGCGCGGTGATCGGCATGATTACCTGAATCAAACTTGGAATGGCATGGCGGTCTTCTTCACCAGCGACACGCATTTCGGCGAGGCCCGTATCCTGAGGGCCGCCAAACGCCCGTTTGCGACGATCGCCGAGCATGACGACCATTTGAAGCGCGGCTGGAACGAGACGATCCGCGAGGATGACGAGGTCTGGCATCTGGGCGATGTCGGCATCGCGCCCGGCGAAGGCGGCATGACCGAGCTGCTCGAAAAGCTCCATGGCCGCAAGCATCTCATCATCGGCAATAACGATGGGCCGAAAACGCTCGCAAGTCCTGCGTGGGCAAGCGTCCAGCATTATACGGAATTACGCTTTGGCGAGACGCATTGCATCTTGTGCCATTATGCATTCCGGACCTGGAACCAGATGGGCAAAGGCTCCATCGATCTGCACGGCCATTCGCATGCGATGCTGAAGGAACTGACGCGGCAGTATGATGTCGGAGTCGATGCCTGGGGTTATAAGCCGGTGACGCTGGAAACGATGCTCGCGAGCCGACGGCGCGGGAAAGCGAAGAGTGCTGATTAAGTAACTCTTTTTTGTGAACTAATTATCTTGGGCCGGGAGATTTCCGCCCGTGCTTTCGTAGAAGGCGGCCAATTGTCGAGCCAACATCCCGCCGAGAAGCTCTTCCATTTTGGTTACGTCCAGACGGCCATCCTTATGTGCGGCATCCGCGGCATCAAGCGCCGCGAAATATCCGCTTCGGTCGTTAACGATTTGATCGGGGATCGTGGGCGTACCAGGAAGAATAAAACCAGATTTTATAGACAGGACCACATAAGAGACGATGCGAGACGTACGGCCGTTGCCATCGGCAAAAGGATGTATCCAATTGAGCCTCCACATGACGTAAGCGCCAAGGTGCAAAGCAGTAGAGGTGTCCCAATTGTCATTGACGTAATCGCAGAGCTCCTCGACTAGAAATGGTACGAGGTGGTGCTCTGGAGGCGTATGATTGCTTTTCGTAATTATCACGGAACCCGGACGAAGTTGCCGGCATAATTCGAAATGCCCGCAAGCGCCTCGCGGTGCAGTCCCATAATCAGAGATAAACGAAGTCTAAAATTTTTACGGTCGATAGCGTCCTGAGCCGCCGCTATCCCTGCATCATATTGGCGGAGACCGTTTTTAGCCTCCGCTTCTGCAAGTTTTTGCGGATCGTCGATGAGATCCGGCTCTAACGCGTGACTGTCCCGGCGTTCATCGTTTCCGTTGCTCATCTTGTTCCTGTGCGATGATCTCAGCCTGTTGGTCGATCATTTCACGAGTGATGAGCTTATTTTCAAAGGCAGTGTTTCCATAGGCGAAACTGCGCCTTTGCTCTTCACGCTGCTTCGCCGAAGGTTGAGCCTTCTTCGCCGCATCTAATAATAGCTGCAAAGCATGCAACACGACTGCCTCCGAGACTCGCGAGCCTATATATCAGCATAGGAACAGATGGTTGCCAACGTGCTAATTCTTGCTGACACAAGCGAAGGCCGTCGCTGATGCTGCGGTTCAAGCCGTGACGTTGCCCTCTTCCGGCTTAGCCCTGCCCGCCGGCAGCCGCCGCGACCTCCGCGGCAAAATCGGTGGTTTCCTTCTCGATGCCTTCGCCGAGCGCGAAGCGATAGAAGCCAACGAGCGTAACCGGCGCGCCGGCGTGCTTTTCAGCCTCCTTCACGATCTGGCCGATCGTCTTGCCCGCATGTTCCGGATAGTTCGACGGCTGATCGACGAGGCAGACTTCCTTGTAATAGGACTTCAGCCCCGACTCGATGATCTTCTCGAGCACATGCGGCGGCTTGCCCGCGTTCTTGTCGGCAAGCACCGCCTTTTCGCGCTCGACAGTCGCGGGATCGAGCCCGGTGGAATCGACAGCGAGCGGCGCCGCCGAGGCCACATGAAGCGCGATTTCCCTGGCCAATGGCTGCACGGATTCAGCATTACCCGTCGTCGCCAAGCCGACGATGACGCCGATCTTACCCATCCCGGGTGCCACGGCATTATGAATATAGGAGCCGATAGCGCCCGTCGGCACATGGATCAGCGCGGCGCGGCGCAGACTCATGTGCTCGCCGATCTTCGCAACCGTCTGGGCGATCGCATCGCCAATAGTGCCGCCAGCCGGATAGGCAGCGGCCTTCAAGGCTTCGACATCCGTCAGGCCATGTTCGACGGCGACATGGGCGATATTCTTCACGAGGAACTGGAAGTCGTCGTTGCGGGCGACGAAGTCCGTCTCGGAATTGACCTCGATCACGACAGCGCTCGTACCTTCGACGTCGATGGCGACAAGCCCTTCGGCAGCGATTCGGCCAGCCTTCTTGGCGGCTTTCGACAGGCCCTTCTTGCGCAGCCAGTCGATGGCGGCTTCAATATCGCCTTCGGTCTCGTTAAGCGCGTTCTTGCAATCCATCATGCCGGCGCCGGTCTTCTCCCGAAGATCCTTCACCATCGCCGCGGTGACGTTCGCCATCGTTCATTCCTTCGGATTCGGATGGATCGGTCCACCCGTTGTAATCAGATCATGGGTGATGCCGCGGCTTGATGACAGCCGCCGGCGTGCTTATTCGGCGCTGAGCTGGGCCGACTGAGCGATCCAGCCGTCGCGGTCGATGCGGCCGCCGAGCTTCAAGTCGTGATCGACTTTTTCGGCATCGGCCGGCGTCATCGCGGCGATCTGCCAGAAATGGTAGATACCGGCATCGTTCAGCTTCTTGATGATCTGCGGTCCGATGCCATGCAGCTTGGCGAGATCGTCCGGTGCGCCGCGCGGCGCGGTGAGAAGTTCGAACGTCGGGCCCTGCGCCTCGCCGCCGCCTTCGGCCGGGAGCACTTCCGCAGTCGGCTCTTCCATTTCGCCGACATCGACACCGGCCGAGCCCTGGCTGCGCGACAGGCCGTCGAGCGCGGCGCGGGCGACGAGATCGCAATAGAGGCTGATCGCGCGCCCGGCATCGTCATTGCCAGGAACCGGGAAATTGATGCCGTCCGGATCGCAATTGGTATCGAGGATCGCAACGACCGGAATATGCAGGCGCTCCGCCTCCTGGATCGCCAGCTGCTCTTTATTCGTATCGATTACGAAAATGAGGTCGGGCGTGCCGCCCATGTCCTTGATGCCGCCCAGCGCCTTTTCGAGCTTGTCGCGCTCGCGCGACAGCATGAGGCGCTCTTTCTTGGTGAGGCCGGTGGCGCCGCCGTTGAGCATTTCGTCGACTTTGCGCAGGCGCTGGATCGAACCCGAAATGGTCTTCCAATTGGTCAGCATCCCGCCGAGCCAGCGCGAATTGACGTAATATTGCGCCGAGCGGCGTGCCGCTTCCGCGATCGCGTCCTGCGCCTGGCGCTTGGTGCCGACGAAGAGCACACGGCCGCCGCGGGCCACCGTATCCGACACCGCCTTCAGCGCCTGGTGCAGCAACGGCACCGTCTGCGCGAGGTCGATGATGTGGATGTTATTGCGGGCGCCGAAAATATAGGGCGCCATCTTCGGGTTCCAGCGATGCGATTGATGGCCGAAATGAGCGCCGGACTCGAGGAGTCCACGCATGGAAAATTCAGGCAACGACATAGGTCTTCTTTCTCCGGTTAAGCCGCCGCGGAAAGTCAGGCTGGCCGGCGTTGCCGCCGGAAGCCACCGGGTGCGGACCTTAAGGCAGGGCCGCGAATTCCGCGTGTGGAATGGGGTGCTTATAGTGTTC
>JAATEW010000016.1 GCA_015655535.1 Hyphomicrobiales bacterium
AAGCGGCGCGACGTTTATCTCGCGGTAGGGAAGAACGATAAAGCCGATCCAAACTTCACGATCCAGTTGCCGGAGGACTATCGGTGCGGCGTAGAAAAGAAAAAGTCTCCGGATGGCAAAATCCCCAAACCGTCCGGCGATGGCGGCGTCAAGCTCGTATTCCGCATGCGATCTCTGCAGGGAATCTATGAATATCTCGGATCCCTCGCGCGGATCGAACTGGGTCTGGATGGCCCGGTGACACCGCTTGGGATCTATGGGCCAGGCAAATATACATATGTTTTCAATATTCAGAGAGGCAGGGGTTTGCCTGGGGATGTCGTAGCATCGAACGAATTCGGGGATTTTTCGATCAGCCCCGACGCGACCGGATACGATCTGAGCACTCAGTCGCTGAAGGCCATCGCCTTCCTACAAGCCTTGAATTCGAAGGCCACAACTCTGCCTGCTCCCGTGACGACATCCGTGCTCGTCAGGTAGCCGTCTGCGCCGCCGCTCCTGTGGCAATCGCAACGAGCGTTATGATGGCCTTGCTACCAATGGGCACCCCGAGATCCCATAGCAAGGCAACTCGACTAGGTGCGAGGAGGTAGGGTGAAATAATGCGTCTCAGGCCAGTCTAATCGCCTCACGACACCTGACCCCATGCGAAATATTATTGCGCGGACGCTAAACGCCGTTGTTCACTGATCATTTTCGGTTATGATTTGCTCATTGCATCCAATACCAAGAAGGTCTCCGGCCCGACGTTCGATAGAAATCGTAATTTTCGTGTGCTGTGGTCCGCGATCGGAAAGTCGCGGATTGGCTTCCCAGACCATGATAGGTTTATCGGCGCTGCGTGTTTCCGTCATTGGCGCGCCCAGCTTAGTAACAAGGAACTGACGGGCTAGAAAAACCGCCTCGTGGTTTCCTGAGAATTTGGCCAACGCCTCCTCTTTACCGGAAGAAATGCAAGTCAGGGCGGCGGCTTCTAAAGGCATAGATGTGAGTGCCGCCATAAAGGCGAGCAGTATAATACGCATCATATTCGTGTTCCTATTGTCGAATCACCCGCGAATTAACGCGCGTAGGGAGATTGCACACGAATATTGTACTTTGCACTTATTTTTTGGTTCATGCATGCGTTAACTAAATCAGGTTAACGCAAGCGATCGAACACATTGCGTTTCAGTGCCCGCAATCGTTCATTGAGATTTCTCTTCATAGCTTCAGAGCAGAGCAATCGGCAGCGAGGAGGTGAGCAATGAATGAAGATGTTCAGAACGGTATGACGTTCGGAGATAGAGTTGAAGCTAGAGTCGTTCGCGGAGAGCAAAGTTGGACATTCTTTTACATCGTGCTGGGCTTCAGCGACCCCGAGCAGCGCATCGCCCCCAATCGATAAGACCATGATACATTCAGATTGAATCTGGACCTGATGCTTAAGGTGTACAAACGAACATGTTTGCACGCCCGCTAACGGCGACCCCATTTTGGGCAATGAGTTATCGAACCGCAGTCCAATCGCGCGTTTCCTTTTCAGCTTCTGCGATTTCTTCCGACGTCATTCGTGCGACGATCATCTCACGCGCCTTAAGAGCCTCCATCCGGTCTTTCTCAGTCGCGAAACCTTCCATCGAAAGTTTCAGCCACTTGTAAGCCTCTGTTAGGTTCGGCTGCACGCCTCGTCCGAGCGCATAGGCGACACCAAGACTGAGCTGCGCCCCGGGAACCCCTTTTTGGGCCGCGCGGCTGAACCACTTGACCGCCTCGGCGAAGTTCTGCGGAACGCCTTTGCCCGCATAATACATCTGGCCGAGATTATATTGCGAAGGGCCGTGATCTTGGTCCGCGAGCGCCTGCCACAGGCTGGCTGCCATTGCATAGTCGCCGTGGTTGGCAGCATCGAGCGCGGCTTGGATACGTTCCGATTGGCTCTTCGACGCGGACTCATTTCTCGCAATGTCCGCAGCGCGATGCGGTGCCATTGGAACAAGCGGGCGCGGTCCGCCTCTCGGCGCCTGAACGGGACGCCCGGTCATCGTCACGCCCATCGATCGGAGGTCGGCAATGTTCAGCCAGACAATCGTATCAGGAGGCGTATCGACCAGTTTTTGTGCGATAGGCGCTGGAACACCGACTTCCATGGAAAAGCGTGCCATGGCCCGCGTCGCCGCCATGGCATCCTCCGTCACCAGGCCAAATCGATCCGCTGCTCCATGGATGCCGACGAAGCTTCCATAATCCGCGAATTTCGTTTCGCCGGCCGCGAACACGAGAAAGCATGCGGAGGCACAAGTCGCGCCATAACCCACAGCGGTCTGCAGATTTGTATGAGCATGGACCAGCCGCGCGAGCCCAAGGCCGCCGACGAGATTCCCTCCGGGGGAATCAAGCAGCAAGCCGCGAATAGTCTGACCGTTTGCCTCTGTGGCACGGATACGTGTTTCAAGCGCCTCCGCATCGCTAAGGGCGATATCGCCCTTGAGGGCAATGATCGCTCCTTTATCGGTTAGGAGGGTCGTCAGCGTTGCTGCGTCGCCCTTCGAGGCAGGGATCAGCATTCCCATTGTAAAGAATATGCTGGCAAGGTTCCGCGCCGCAGTCTCAGGCGAGCGGCCGCAGTGGATCGCTGAAACGATTAATCGGCAATAATGGTGAGCCAAGGAGCCAAGCAACGAAACGCCTCGGATGGCAGATTCTGATCTTGCAAACCAGATCGAATATGACACGGACATATGACGTTCGGGCGACGGGCGCCTATTGCGTCGATGAAGCCGAATGCGCGTCGCCCTTGACCAGCTCGGTCATGCTCTGAACGAGCGCACGGGCCGTTCGTTCCAGATAGGTCGTTCGCGCCGTGCTGACTGGATTATCTCCGAAAGCCACCTCATCAAGCCGGCTCTTGATCTCATGCGCCAGCAAGTCGCGTGCGTGCGTTGTCCCATCGAGCATGGCCACGAAACGAGCGTAATCCTGGTCGCTGCCTTCCACGGCTTGCGTGGCAAGAGCCAACACAGTGGTTCCGGCCTTGCCGAGCGGCGCGTTGAGCGCCTTATAAGCCTTTGCAAGATCTAAGAAACCTGTCTGGTTTCCTCGTAATTGTGGAGCAAGAGACGACGGCTCGATCCATTCCGCGAGCACGCGTCCGTCGTGGACATAGTCGTCGGCAAGACCAAGAAGCGCCAACATGGTCGGGCGAATATCGGCATGGTCGGAAAAGACGCTTTCATCAAGTCCCAGTTTACGCACTCCGGGACCGACAAGGCCAAACCACGTAAGGCTCATGTCCGAAGCCGCATTACCATGCGTCCACGAATAGGAAGGATCTCTCTCAGCGCAAGGCGATTGCGAGCTACAATCGGCTAGATTTCCGGCTGTCATCACGAAATAATCCGAAGCGCTGAATGCCGTAAAGCTCGGCGTCCGGGCCGGACTGCTCGACGTCATATGAAGGAATGTCATCGCGGTCCGATCAGCGATGAAATGTGTCAGCGAATCCGTGTGGCCGGAAATTGGATTGACGATCGTCAGCTTGCCGACATCCTGTTCAAGGGCGCGGGTGATGGGGGCCGCCGCTGAGGGATTGCCGCGAATGAAGAAACTTGGTGCGGTGTCGAAATGAATGTCGAATGCGGTAACATTCTGAAATTGCGTAGCCAGCAGCCGATCGACAAAGACGTTGATCTCACCCCGATCCGGATAGGCGCAGGGCAGGGGAGCTCCATTGCAAGTCTTCGGCACCGGAGCGCCGCCCACGAAATGCCCCCCTACGTCCGAGGCAAAAACAAACAAGGTATTTGCTTTCGTGATGCCATCAACCTCAAGCCGTCTGATGAACCGCTCGAAGGCGCGGTCATAAACGCCAAGACGCCGGTCATAGGCTGCCTCTCCTGGTCCCAGGCTCTGCCGTGCTCCGGAAACCGAGATCCCGTCATGAGGGTCGTTGATATGAGCATAGACAACCGGGATGCCCGCTTCGAGCATAGCGGCCGTGTAGCCAAGCGTTTGGGATACTGTCGGTGCGACAACGCCCGGAAAGCCCGGATCTCCATAGACATCTTGAATGACCTTGTGATCAAGGTCTCTGACAGGGCCATTTGGCGAAATCGCCGGCTGGACGTGAGCATTTCCGAAAAGCGCGCTGAAATTATTATAGGACCCTGGCTCGTCAGGAAGGTGGTCGGCGCGCGCGTGAACAGCGTTTGCGCAGAGTCCGCTCCCCTCTGCGCAATGGACCGCAATGCCGAGAAAATCGGCTTTCGCCTTGACTGGATTGGCCGCTGCCTCCGCTGCCTCAGGTGTCCCGCCACCGAAAACCGAGATGATATCGGACGGGATGCTCTCGATCGCCATATTGGCCACTCCGAAAGTACCGACATCACATCCGACGCGCGTGAAGGCGGGCCAGGGGGCCGGCGCCATCTTTCCCGCTTCCGTCAACATCTGGGGAAACCCGTCAGGCGCTGTAGCCGTCCAATAGGAAAAGGAGCTGGTAAATCCGACGGATCCATCCGTTTGAAAATAGCCGAGGTTGTCCGATGTCGGAATGCCGGTACGATCAGGATAGACCCCGGTCAAAATCGTAAGAATATCCGTCGCCGCCACGGAAGGGAGTGACGTATGGTGATCGCCTGCGAGAACACCATTCTCGGTCAGGAAAGCATGCAGAAAGGGCATCTGCTCGATATCCGAGGCAATATTCGGATCGTCACGGCGCAGATGGAGATTGTCGAACTGAAGTTGAACGACATGTTTGATTGCACCGTCAGCGGATCGCAATTCGCATGCGGCCCAGCCATTGCTCGCGCCCGCTAGACTAACGGCGATGATCAGCCATCGAATGGCTTCGAGATGCAAGGCACAGTGACGCAATACCAGTTCCCGCTCGCGAAATCTTACATGATTACACACGGACTTGTGGCGTCCCGATGACAGCGTGCTGCACAAGACGGAGTGGAAGCCGTCTATGAACCGAAACACATATTGAACCTGGAGCATAGCACGCAACGTCCCAATGAATGCAAAACCTTCAAATTTGATTGCGGGTTAGGTGCCTCTCAGTTGTCTATTAGACGCCCAGGTTTGTGTTGCTCCTAAAAGACGGAGATGCGCTCGTGACGAACAGAAAAAGCGATCTATGTCAGTCATTCGGCGAGAACGATAAACAAGAACTCATGGGGCCTTGATCCAATGCAAAGCGACTTCCTTGAATATCTCGCAAGCAAAGGCATCCTGCGCGATCAGCAAGCCTTCGAAGGCCGGCCCCAAACGCAGCGGCTTGACGCAAACGAAGACGCAGATTGGCTTAGCCTGACCAAGCTGACGCCGACGGCTTTCGCTGCTGAGCTTGCCGCCTTTTATGCGTGTCCGCGGGTCCAACGCGCCGATTTGGTTGGGGATCGCTTTGCGGGCAGTACTTTGTCGCTACGCTTTCTTAAAGAGGGCCATCTTTTTCCATATGCGGACGCCCAAGGACAATTGACCCTTGCGATCGCAACACCGATCGACGCAGAGACGCTGCGTGCTGTCGAGGTCGCGCTCAGGCAAAAGATGCCGCTGGCCGTCGCAACGAACGATGATCTTGATGCCGCGCTCGCGACGACGCAAAGCGCCTCCGCCATCGCATCGGAACCATCGGAAGCTGTAGCCGCAAGTTCTGACGATCTTGACGATCTCCGCGATCTCGCCCGAGGAGCCCCGGTTGTACGGGCGCTCGATGATCTCATGAGGCTCGCTGTCGATCAGCGTGCGACGGATCTCCATATCGAGCCCTTCGCTGGCGCTCTGCAGGTACGGTTGCGGATCGATGGCCTTCTAAAGGCCGTGCCGGCGCCACCGATGAGCATGGCGAAAGGCCTGCTGTCGCGCCTCAAGATCATGGCTGGCTTGAACATTACGGAGCGGCGACTGCCGCAGGATGGCCGTACACACATCAACGTTGCCGGCGCGGAAATAGATCTCCGCGTTGCGACGATTCCGACTGCCCACGGGGAAAGCGCTGTCATCCGTTTGTTGCGCAAAGGTTCTGGGCTCGTGGCTTTGAACCAGATCGGCCTATCAGCTCGCGACGATCGCATCCTGCGAAGCGCCCTTCAACTTCCCTTCGGCATGATCATCGTGACGGGTCCTACCGGCTCGGGCAAGACGACGACGCTTGCGGCTTCCCTTGCCGAGCTCAACGAGCCAACCCGCAAGGTTTTGACGGTCGAAGATCCAATCGAATATCAAATTCCCGGCATCAACCAGGTTCAGATCCATCCGACGATCGGTCTCACCTTCGCCGCGGCCTTGCGGTCCTTTTTGCGCCAGGATCCGGATGTGATCATGGTCGGTGAAATGCGCGACGCCGAAACCGCGCATATGGGCGTCCATGCAGCACTCACCGGCCATCTCGTCTTGACGACGCTCCATACCAATACGGCCGCCGGCGCGATTACTCGTCTCATCGACATGGGGGTCGAAAGCTTTCTTCTCGCTTCCTCTGTCAAAGTGCTCATCGGACAGCGTCTCGTGCGCACGCTCTGCCGCGACTGCAAACAATCGCACGAGCTGACGCTGCAGGATCTCGCGCAAGACACCCGCTACGAAGCTTTGGGCTTTTCCAAAGGAGACATCGTCTATCATCCCAAAGGCTGCGAATGGTGTGGCTTCACTGGCTTTCGAGGGCGTCAAGGCGTCTTCGAACTGCTCGAAGTCTCGACGGCGATAAGGGAAGCGATTGGACCCAAAACCGATTCCGCGGAACTCGAGGCGGTCGCACGGAGAGAAGGAATGACCACTATGGCTGAAGACGGCATCGCAAAATGCCGGGCAGGGCACACGACGATTGATGAAGTCTTCCGCGTCACGATGAGTCTTTAGGTTTCAAGATGCCACAATTTCGGTTTCGAGCCATGGCGCGATCAGGCGAGATTGTCGCCGGAGAGGTCGAGGCTCCTACACGAGAGGAGGTCGTGAGCCGCGTCGAATATCTCGGTCACATGCTGATCGACGCGGAGCTCGCGGTAAAAGGCGGCTTTCTGACCAAGGAGGCGAGTTCGCGCGATAAACGACCGCGACCGCGCGACGTCACGCTTTTCCTGCGTCAATTGTCCTTGCTCATTGCCGCCGGACTGACGCTTGAAGCCTCATTGCAGACATTGGCTGAGGATTCCAACAAATCTCTTGTCTGGTTTGCCAATAATCTGCGCTCGACGATCACAGCAGGTGACAGTTTTGCTGAGGCGCTTGAGCGCCATCCGACCCTCATCGAACCGGCCTATATCGCGATGGTCCGTGCGGGCGAAGCTTCTGGGAAACTCGACGCGGTCCTGGGCGCGATCGTCGAGGATCGCGATCGCCGCGAACTCCTTGCGGAGCGGTTCAGTTCCGCCATCCGATACCCAATGTTTCTCGTGGGTGCCGCAATAGCCATCCTTTTCTTTTTCTTGATCTTCGTGGTGCCGCAATTCGAGCCCGTTTTCAAGGATCTGGGAAACAAACTGAACGGTGGCGCTGCCTTCGTCCTCGCCATGTCCAGCTGGCTTCGCGCCAATCTTCAAGTATTCCTTGGCTTCTGGGTGGTCATCGGGCTTGGCGGCTGGCTTCTCCTCCGGAGCCGTGACATCCGTGGCAAGCTGACGGCGGCGATCATCTCGATCCCGGGCATAGCGGGCCCGATGCGTGATCGGCGTACAGCTCGCTTCATCGGGACTTTAGGGTTGCTCGTTGAGAACGGCGTTGCCTTGCCGGCGACTTTGAAAATTCTGCGTGATGTCGTGACCGTACCCCACCTCGTAACAGCGATCGACACCGTACATGAGCAAGTTCGGCATGGCCGCCGTTTCGCGGACGCGCTTGCGGGCTCAGATCTCCTCCCCCCACTGGCCGTCCGCATGTTGCGGGTAGGAGACGAGACAGGTGACCTTGCCTCGATCGCCCGCCATG
>JAATEW010000041.1 GCA_015655535.1 Hyphomicrobiales bacterium
CACAACCATCCCTCAGGCGATCCAACACCGTCTACCGCCGACATTCATCTGACGCATCAGATCATCGCCGTCGGCAAGCCGCTGAACGTCCTCGTTCACGATCATCTGATCATCGGGCGTCACGGACACGCGAGTTTCAAAGGGCTGCAGCTCATCTAAAGCGCATCCAGAACAGCTTATTCCGCTGGATCACTGCGGGTTAGCGGCTTTTCCACAAGCCTTTCCATCCGCCGGAATCGTTTAGAGAAAACGTACGTAAAAGAACTTACCGTTAACTGAGCCATGCTAATCTTGGCCCAAGCAGAATTGGGGCGGCGTTTTCATCCGAAAGTTTTGCAGCTTCAAAACGGGTGTTTTCAACCGATCGATAGCGGGATTTATTCAAATTAGCGTCGCACTCGACGCACAGCATTCATATTTGAATTGATCGGGCCAGAAAAAAGCAATGAAAGTGGACGTCATGAATTTGCGCGACTTCCGGCAGGGGACGCTCCAAGGTTCAGCCATTCTTGCCGGCATCGCACTTGTTGCTTTGGCGACCTTCATCGCTTTTGTGGCGACCCAGCAAGCGATCGATACGTTTTTCATCGCGAGCGCGATGGTTTTTTCCGTTTATGTGGTTTGGCAATCGCGCCGCACGGTTCGGCGTCTGACCGAAAGCGAAGCCAAGGCCAAGCAGGTCGCCGGCCATGACATTCTCTCCGGTCTGCCCAACCGGTTTTTGTTCAATGACCTTGTCGATTCGGAAATCGGCCGCTGCACCCGCAGCAAAACCTCCTTCGCGCTTTTTTATCTCGACCTCGACCGTTTCAAAGAGATCAACGACACGTTCGGCCATGATGCCGGAGACCAGTTGATCATCTCGATCACGACGCGCATCACGCGGGTCCTGCGTCAGAACGATCGTCTGGCGCGCCTCGGCGGCGACGAATTCGGCATCCTGCAGACGGATGTGAAAGATCCGCGCGACAGCGCCGCCCTGGCACAACGCATTCTCGACGCCTTGTCCGTTCCCTTCGACCTTGGCGAGCGCCAAGTCTTCGCCGGCATTTCCATCGGGATCGCGCTCTGCCCGCAGGACTCGACCGACCGCAGCGGTTTGATGTGTCTCGCCGATCTCGCGCTCTACCGGGCGAAGCACGAAGGCCGCAACCGCTATACGTTCTTCGAAGCGCGCATGGGCGAGCATTTGCGCCTGCGCAAGGCCATTGAGGACGAACTGCGCCAAGCGATCGCCAATGACGGGCTGAGCGTCGAATATCAACCCGTCATGTCGGGCGACGGGAAAAAAATGGTCGGCCTTGAAGCGCTTGTCCGCTGGCACCATCCGACCCAAGGCAATCTTCCCCCGGAGAGCTTCGTCAGCCTTGCGGAAGAGCGTGGCCTGATCGTTCCGCTGGGTGAATGGGTCCTGCGGCGGGCCTGTCTCGACGCGAAGAAATGGCCCGGCCTGCGCGTCGCCGTGAATGTCTCCCCGATCCAGTTCCGGCATAAGGAATTCGTGAGCTCAGTCGTCAAAATTCTGCAGGAGACCGGGATGGAGCCGCAACGGCTCGAACTCGAACTGACGGAAGGCGTCGTGATCGAGGATGCCGATCAGGCGGAAAATTCGATCATCGAATTGCGGGCGCTCGGCATCAGAATGGTGCTCGACGATTTCGGCACCGGCTATTCGAGCCTGATCTATCTGCGCCGCTTCGCTTTCGACAAGATCAAGATCGACCGGTCGTTCCTGCAATATATGGAGCCATCGGGCGAGAGCGCGATCATCGTCCAATCGATCGTCCAGCTCGGACGCGCGCTCGGCCTCACCGTCAACGCGGAAGGAATCGAGACGCCGGACCAAGTCGAATTCCTGCATGCGCTCGGCTGCGATGAATTGCAGGGCTTTCTGTTTTCCTCATCGCTCGCGGCCGACGATGTCGCGGCTTTCGCGGCGAGCGTGGAAGGCCATGGTCTCTCGGCGAAAATGCCGCTTGCCGTCGCAAGAGCCGGATAAAGAAATACTGACTCTAATGAAACCGGAACTCGGCGTCGAACGCCTTGATTTCCGCCGGCTTGATGAGCTTCGAATGCCCCACCCGGACGCTGTGCAAGGCGCCGTCGAGCTTCTCCCGCCAGAAGGTCAGAAACCGGATCAGGGTCGGGAAATCCGGCGCTATGTCATAGTCCTGCCAGATGAAACTCTGAAGCAGGCCGGGATGATCCGGCATCCGATACAGGATTTCGGCCGTGGTCAGCCCATAGCCGGAAAGCTGCCTCAAGAAATCTTCCGATACCCCGCCATTTCGCGTGTGTTTCGCCGTCATCTTCGACCTCCGTGCCGGCCCTCAACGCCCGCCCGCAGATAATGTTGCGTCAGATACCACCCTGGTTCACGCCGCGGCGCAGACTCAAAACCCGCCGCCTTCACCTAATTGCGCACGCTTAAGGTTAAGCAAATGTTACGAGTGTGTGACAAGTAATAGCAAGCCGTATGCCGGGCTTTATGAAACCGGTCGCTTCAATCCGGCCAGAATCTCGCGCGTGTCGACGTCGATTTCGATTCCCGCATCGTCGATCGGACAATCGAGAATCAGGCGGCCTTGGCCCGCCAGAAGCGCCTTGGCGCCCCGGTCGCCTTCGAGCTTGGCGACCTCTGGAAAGAGGTTTCGCCCGATCAAAACAGGATTGCCCTGCCGCCCATCCTTGAGAGGCACGACCGCATCGGGCTCGATCGGCGCCGCCTCGAAACAAGCGATCAGCCGGTCGATCACCCCGGCGGTCACGAAGGGCATATCGGCGAGAAGAATCACGACGCCCCGGACGCTTTCCGGCAGGGCCGCGACACCGGCTTTCAGAGACCCGGAAAGCCCTTCGGCATAGGCGGGATTATGGACCACGAAGAGATCCAGGTCCGCCACGCTGCTGAGGACTTTTTCAGCCGCGTGGCCGGTGACGAGACCGACACGAACGGCTCTGGAGGCGAGCGCCGCCTCCGCCGCATAGCGAATCAAAGGCTTGCCGTTGAGATCGGCGGCAAGCTTCGTCTCCTGCGGGCCGCCGCCGAACCGGGTAGCCCGGCCAGCCGCCAGCAGGATCGCTGCGACCTCACGCATGAGGCTTCGCACAGGCTCTCATGCCGCCACCTCCGCCGCCGCTCGCAGAGGCTTCTGGCGGCGGGCTGAGACCAATTCGCCGATGATGGAAACCGCGATTTCCGCCGGGCTGACGGCGCCGATGTCGAGACCGATCGGCGCGTGAATCTTCGCGAGCTCGGCGTCGCCGAAGCCCTGACCACGCAAGCGCTCCAGTCTTTTGGCATGGGTTTTCCGCGATCCCAGGGCACCGATGTAAAAGCACTCGGACGCCAAGGCTGCTGCCAAGGCCGGATCGTCGATCCTTGGATCGTGGCAGAGAGCCACCATGGCGGTGAACCGGTCGAGGCCGAGCGGCGGCAGCGCCACCTCCGGCCATTCGGCGATGAGCGGCACATCCGGGAAACGCTCAAGGCTGGCGAAGGCCGTGCGCGGATCGACAATCACAATATCGAGATCGATCAATTTGGCGATTGGGGCGAGCGCCTGCGAAATATGCACCGCGCCGATCGCGATCAATCGCGACGGGGGGATCTGCACGCTGAGGAACCAGTCGCGTCCGTCTTGATGGACGAGGCCACTTTTCCCGAGATGGATTTGATTCTCGAGCGCGCCAGCCAGCGGATCGGCGGCAATTTCATGTGCGTGCACAAGCCTTTGCGTGCCCGCGGCCAGATCCGTCACGAGAACGCAAGGCCGCCGCGCGGCGCGTTCGGCATTGAGGGCTGCGAGGAGATCAAGCCGCATCAATCGACCCTTTCGACATAGACCTTGATCCGTCCGCCGCAGGAGAAACCCGCGCGCCAAGCCGTCTCGTCGGCGACGCCGAATTCGAGCATGCGCGGCTTGCCGTCTTCGATCACATCCTGCGCCTCGGTGACGACTTCGCCCTCGACGCAACCGCCGGAGACGGAGCCCAGAAAGCTGCCGCCCTCGTCGATCACGAGATGGCTGCCGACGGGGCGCGGCGCCGAGCCCCAGGTCTCGACGACGGTCGCTATCGCGACCTGTCGCCCGGCTTGCTTCCACGCCTGGGCGGTGAGGAGAATATCGTCTTCCGATGTCAGCATAGTCCACCACTCCGACGGGCACAGGCCTTCTTTATATATCCTCTAACCCAGGTTTTTCACCGGTTTTAGCAGATGGCTCGCGTTGCAATCCATCGTGCAAAGGTTTGAATGAAGCTGCACGAATCTTTTTGTTGGGCTAAAAGGCGGTGGATTGGCCGGCCGGCGCCGGCAGAGGATTTTTCGAAACGAGGGTGACCCATGGCCGAATTGAGCATCGGTGGCGAAGCGTTCCACGTCGAGATCGAGGGCGACGAAGGCGCGCCCGTTTTGATGTTGTCCAATGCGATGGGCACGAATCTGCATGTGTGGGACGCCCAAGTTCCGGCCTTGCTCGAACACTATCGTGTATTGCGCTACGACGCGCGCGGGCATGGCAATAGCGTCGTCTCGGAAGGCCCCTATTCGATCGCCGATCTCGGCCGCGACGCGCTTGCGATCCTCGACACATTGGGTTTGGAAAAAGTCGATTTCATCGGCCTCTCGCTCGGCGGCATGGTGGGGCAATGGCTTTTGACCCATGCGCCGAAGCGGATCGGCAAGGCCGTTCTCGCCGATACGGCGGCTCAGATCGCCCCGCCGGATCTCTGGAACAGCCGGATTCAAACCGTCCTGCAAGATGGCATGGGCGCCGTCGCATCGGGCCTGATCGAACATTGGTTCACCAAGGACTTCCGCGACTCGCATGCCGACGAGGTCGGCGAGATCGAGGACATGATTCTGAGAACCCCGCCGGAAGGCTATGCGGCCACTTGCGCGGCGATCCGCGACGCTGATCTGCGCGAGGCGATCCGGTCAATTCACGCGCCGGTTCTCGTCCTGGTCGGCCGTCACGACACGGTGACGCCGCAGGGCATAGCGGCGCTGCTGACCAGCACAATCCCCAAGGCAAAGCTTGTCACGCTCGAAGCGGCGCATCTCTCGAACATCGAAGATGCGGAGCAATTCACCGAAAAGGCGATCGAGTTCCTTCTGGCGGAAGAACCTGTCGAAGAGCCGGTCATCGAGCTTGAGCTTGAAGAGGTTTCCGAAGAGCCCGCTCCGGCGGCTCCGGCTGCTCCGAAAAAGCCGCGCAAGCCGCGCGTGAAGAAAGCGCCGGACGTCACCCCCGCCTTGGAGGTCGTGGTCGCACCTGAACCGGTCGCCGCGCCCAAACCCGCCGCGAAGAAGGCGCCTGCGAAAAAGGCTCCGGTGAAGAAGGCCCCGGCAAAAAAAGCAGCGCCCAAAAAGGCCGCCGTCAAGAAGGCTGCGCCGAAGAAGACCGTGAAGAAATCCGCTGCCAAAAAGGCGGCTGTAAAGAAAACTCCGGTCAAAAAGACGGCGGTGAAAAAGACGGCTGCCAAGAAAGGCCCGATCAAGAAAGGCGCGATTAAGAAATCCGCCACGAAAAAGGCCGCTGTGAAGAAGACGGCGGCGAAGAAAAGCACGGTGAAGAAAGCGGTGAAAAAGACATTGCCGTCGCGCAAGAGCGGCGCCGTGAAAGCCGCGCGCAAGCCAATCAAGAAGACCGTCGCCAAAAAGAGCGCGGCGAAGAAGGCGAAGCGGCGCTGAGGGGTGCATTCCTTCTCCCGCTTGCGGGAGAAGGAGCGCGCCCAGCCTTTGAATATAAAGTCATGCCACCTTATGGAGTCTCGCCCCGCTAAAGCGCGCGATATTTCCTGTGCACATAGGTGAGGCACAGGCTCTCGTCGGCGAAAGCCACGGCCTCGACCGCGCCGATCATGACGAAATGGGTCGTCACTTCCTTGGCCTCGACGAGACGGCAATCGAAAGAGGCGAGCGCGGTTGCCAGCGCCGGCGCGCCCGTGGCGAGCTTCGTCCAGGCGCCGGTCTTGAACCGTTCTTCGAGATGTTCGTCGGTGCGGCCGGCAAAAATATTCGACAAAGCCTCGTCCGGCGCCGCGAGCGTATTGATGCAGAAACAGCCATTGGCGATCATGCGCGCCGCCGAAGGCGAGGTCTTATTGATGCAAAACAGCATCATCGGCGGCTCGACAGTGATCGAGGTGACGGCCGTCGCTGTAATGCCGCCAAGCCCGGCCGGGCCATCCGTCGTCACAATATTGACCGCCGCCGCGAAACGGCTCATCGCTTCCTTGAAATGGGTGGGATCGACGCCTGAGCCAGGAGCGGCAACGGTAAGTTCAGCCATGATACACCTTGTTTTATAGTTGTAGGGCTTGGTTTTATCGCTTCAGAGGTTTTCGTTCTCGGGTCACGGCCAACCGATCCATCTGCGGCGGGCTTTGAGGTCTAAGCCCCTAGATAGCAAAGGCCGCCCGACAAACAAAGCGACAGCATGATCACGCATTGAAACAAATGCTTAGAATCTGGTCCATTGCCTGAGATAAAGGTACGGCATGGAAATCTTTCTGCAACAATTGATCAATGGGCTGACCCTCGGCGCGATCTACGGCCTGATCGCGATCGGCTATACGATGGTCTTCGGCGTGATCGGCATGGTCAATTTCGCGCATGGCGATGTGTTCATGCTGTCGAGTTTCATCGCGCTCATCATCTTTCTTCTGCTCACGCAGATTCTCGGCCTCGCATCGATTCCACTCGCGCTCGTGATCGTCCTCGTCGCCGCCATGGCGCTCACAGGCCTGTGGAATTTCATGATCGAGCGCCTCGCTTACCGGCGCCTGCGCGCATCGTTTCGACTGGCGCCTTTGATCTCGTCGATCGGCATGTCGATTTTCCTGTCGAATTTCGTGGCGCTCGCGCAAGGCCCCCGCAACAAGGCCGTTCCCTCCATGCTCGACGAGGTTTTCAAGCTGACCGAAGGCCATGGCTATGACGTCACTTTGTCGTTGAAGCAGATCCTGATCATCGCCGTCACTGCCTCGCTGCTCTTCGGGCTCTGGTATGTCGTCGAAAAAACGCCGCTCGGCCGCGCGCAACGCGCCTGCGAGCAGGACCAGACGATGGCGGCCTTGCTCGGCGTCAATGTCGATCGCACCGTTTCCGCGACTTTCGTCATCGGCGCCGTGCTCGCCGCCGCCGCTGGCGTGCTTTACATGCTTTATTATGGCGTCGTGAACCCGAACGACGGCTTCATCGCAGGCGTCAAGGCCTTCACGGCGGCGGTGCTGGGCGGCATAGGCTCTTTGCCCGGCGCCGTGCTCGGCGGCCTGCTGATCGGCCTCGTCGAGACTTTTTGGGCCGCCTATTTTTCCTCCGACTATAAGGATGTCGCGGCCTTCGGCGTGCTCGCCGTTACCTTGATCTTTCTGCCGCGCGGACTTTTGGGCCGCGCCGATGTCGAGAAAGTTTAACCGTGCGAACGGAAGGATTTCTGAGCAAAGTCAAAAGCGCCGGCCTCGCAGCGCTGATCATGGCGGCCCTGTCCTTTCCGATCGTCGCCTATCACGCCGATATGGACCTGACGCGCGGGCTCTTTCTCGAAAGCCGCTGGCCGTTGGTTGCAATCCTCGTCGGCGGCACATTCATCCTCCGCTTGCTGAGCGAATTCGTCTTCGCGTGGATGCGTGGCAGGCCCGCCGCCGCAACACGAAAGACAAAGCAGGGCATCTCGCCGCGTGCGTTTCACCTTATCGGCTTTGCAGGGATCGGCGCGCTGATCGCTTTTCCTCTCGCCGCCGTCTTCATGCTCGGTCCGGCGGGCTCGCTTAAATGGATCGATAATTACGGCATTCAGATCCTGATCTATGTGATGCTCGGCTGGGGCTTGAATATCGTCGTCGGTCTCGCGGGCCTGCTCGATCTCGGCTATGTCGCCTTCTATGCCGTCGGCGCCTATGCCTATGCACTGCTTGCGACGGATCTCGGCTGGTCTTTCTGGCTCTGCTTGCCCATCTGCGGTGCCATCGCGGCGCTCTTTGGTCTAGCGCTCGGCTTTCCCGTGCTGCGGCTGCGCGGCGATTATCTCGCCATCGTCACTTTGGCCTTCGGCGAAATCACCCGCATCGTCGCAGTCAATTGGACGGCGCTCACCAATGGCGATGCGGGCATCAGCCTGCTCCCGAAAATTACTTTTTTCGGCATTCCATTCAGCAAAGGCGCAGAGGGTTTCGCCTCGCATTTCCGCCTGCCGTTTTTTCCGATCGAGCGAACCATCTTTCTTTATTATCTCATTCTCGCGCTGGCACTTCTCACGAATTTTCTGACCCTACGCCTGCGCCGCCTGCCGCTCGGGCGCGTCTGGGAGGCCCTGCGCGAAGACGAGATTGCCTGCCGTTCGCTCGGCATCGACACGGTCGCAGCGAAACTCTCCGCTTTCGCGATCGGCGCGTTGATCGCAGGCATTGCCGGCGCCTTCTTCGCCGTGCGGCAAGGTTTCGTCTCGCCTTCGAGCTTCGGTTTCATCGAATCGGCGACGATCCTTTCGATCGTCGTTCTGGGCGGCGCGGGTTCGCAGGCGGGCAACGTCCTTGCCGCGATCCTCATCATCGGCGGGTCCGAATTTTTGCGCGAACTCGACGTGTTGCAGGAATTCTTCGGCTACACCTTCGATCCGACGCAATATCGCATGCTGCTCGTCGGCCTCGCCATGGTCGCCATGATGAATTGGCGTCCGCGCGGGCTTGTCGCGACGCGACGGCCTTCGATCTTTCTCAAAAAAGCCAAGCCGGTCGCGGTGGAGCTTATCGCGGAAGGGCGCGGATGACAGCCCCCCCTCTCCTGCGCGTCGAACATCTCACCATACGTTTTGGCGGCCTGACGGCCATAGACGATGCGAGTTTTGAGGCAAGGCGCGGCGAGATCACGGCGCTGATCGGACCAAATGGTGCCGGCAAGACGACGCTCTTCAATTGCATCACGGGTTTCTACAAGCCGGACATTGGCCGCATCGTCTTGATGCAAGGCGAGCCCAACACGGCCGATATCGACAGACTGACGCGCTCCGTTCGACGTCATGGCATCTTCGCATCGGGCTGCATCTGTCTTTTGGAACGCATGAGCGATGCCGAGATCGCGCGCCGTGCGCGCGTGGCGCGCACCTTTCAAAACATCCGCCTTTTTTCCGGCATGACGGCGCTCGAAAACCTGATCGTCGCGCGCCACAACCCATTGATGGCAGCCTCAGGCTATACGATCCTGGGCCTGCTCGGCATCGGCGCCTATCGGTCCGCCGAAAAGGAAGCGATCGAGACGGCGAAATATTGGCTCGCGCAAATCGGGCTTACCGAGCGCGCGGATGACGCGGCCGGCAGCCTCTCCTATGGCGCGCAGCGTCAGCTTGAAATCGCCCGCGCCATGATGACGGAGCCGGTGCTTTTATGCCTCGACGAGCCCGCCGCCGGATTGAACTCAGCGGAATCGTCTAAGCTCAACGAACTGCTGCGAGATATTCGCAAGACGCATGGCACGTCGATCCTGCTGATCGAACATGACATGTCGGTCGTCATGAGCATATCGAACCATGTTATCGTGCTCGACTATGGCCGCAAGATCGCCGACGGCACGCCGTCCGCCATCCGCTGCAATGAAAATGTCATCGCGGCCTATCTCGGCGTCGAAGATGACGAGCTCCGCTTGGCCGAGACTAAGGTCGGCGCATGACAATGGAGCCATGCTCGTCACCGCTCTTGTCGATTAAAGGCGTCAAGGCCTTTTATGGTCCCGTCGCGGCCTTGAAGGGCATCTCGCTCCATGTCGACGAAGGCGAGATCGTCACCTTGATCGGCGCCAATGGTGCCGGCAAGTCGACGCTGATGATGACGATCTTCGGCAGACCGCAGGCAAGCGAAGGCCGCATCCTTTTCGGCGGCACGGACATCACGCAGCGCCCGACGCATGAGATCGCCCGCGCCGGCCTTGCGCAAGTGCCGGAAGGCCGCCGGATTTTTCCGCGCATGACCGTGTTCGAAAATCTCCAGATGGGCGCGCTCAACGGCAAAAGCTCTTTCGCGCAAGACCTCGACTGCGTGACGGCGCTCTTTCCCTGGTTGGGCACGCGGGCGCAACAACGCGCCGGCACCCTATCAGGCGGCGAGCAGCAAATGCTTGCGATCGGCCGCGCCTTGATGAGTCGGCCGCGCCTGCTTCTTCTCGACGAGCCTTCGCTGGGTCTCGCCCCGCTCATCGTCAAGCAGATCTTCGAGGTGCTCAAGCGGCTCAATCGCGACGAAGGCCTGACTGTGTTTCTCGTCGAGCAAAATGCCTATCATGCGTTGAAGCTGGCCGATCGCGCCTATGTCATGGTCAATGGCGAGATCAGCCATGCGGGCACGGGCCGCGAGCTTCTCGCCCGCGACGATATCCGCGCCGCCTATCTCGGGAGCGCGTGATGCCAGGCTTTCTGATAATCACGCTCGGCCTTGGTGGCACGGCCGCCATCATGAGCGGACGCGCGCTCGCGCTCATCTGGCGCTCGCGCTGGCACATCGTCCTCGCGATGCTTCTGCTCGCGGCGATGGTGCGCTTTCTGCACTATGCCTTGCTTGGCGACGCGCTTTTGTCCGGTATGGCCTATATGGCGGATTTCGCCGTACTCTTTTGCCTGGCCTGGCTGAGTTTCGCATGGGTGCGCAGAGGCCAGATGAAACGCCAATATGGTTGGCTCAGCGTTTCTTAGTGGGCCCTCGCCCAATAATAGGTTTTGCAGATCATCCCGCCGAAGGCGCAGCCCTGCGTGGTCAGCCGGGCGCCGTCGATCACCATCGAGCCATCGTAGGTCTTGCCGTCGGCCGGATTGAAGGCGGAGCCCGTCCATTTGTTCGGACCGGACGGCGCCATGCCGAAGAAGACCTGCTGCCCGACCTTGCCCGGCCCGTTCGGGTCTTTCACCCACACGACCGTGCCGCAAAGACCGCCCGAACAAGGTGAGAATTGGACGCGCGCGGCGCCATCGCTACGTTGCCAGACGCCCTGCGCATCATTGGCGGATGCCGGAGCGGTGAGAAGCGCGGCTGCGGCGGCGGCGAGCAATAGATGCAAGCAACGACGGATCATGAACCTCTCCGGTTGACTATTTCGGGCGTCAAGCTGCGAAAAGAATCGATTGAGACCAGGCTGCTGTCAATTGGCGAAAAACTAAGAGTCTCAATATGGTTAGGCGGGAATTACTGCCGAGGCGGCTGGTTGCGTGGTGCCCAGCTTCCGCTCGATATCGCTATGGGCGCGGCAAGCCCATTATGCCGGCGCGATAGCCGGCGTATAATAGGACCGGCTCGCTGGAGAAACCTGATGCGCGTGAAACTCTTCGGCCTTCTTCTGCCGCTTGTGTTCGGCTTATCCGCTGCGGCGCAAGTGCCGGTGCCATCGCCCGTTCAGATGAAGATCGGCGTCGGCGGCCCGATGACGGGACCGGACGCCGTCTTCGGATCGCAATTGCGCTTCGGTGTCGAGCAGGCGATCGAAGACATCAACGCGAGCGGCGGTATTATGGGCAAGAAGCTCAGGATCGCCATCGGCGACGATGCGGCCGATCCGAAGCAAGGCGTCTCCGTCGCCAATCGTTTCGTGAGCGATGGAATCAGGCTCGTCATCGGGCATTTCAATTCCGGCGTGACCATGCCGGCGACAGACATCTATGCCGAAAACAACATACTCGACATCACGCCCGCCTCGACCAATCCGCAGATCACGGACCGCGGCTTGGAAACGATCTTCCGCACCTGCGGGCGCGACGATCAGCAGGCCACCGTCGCCGCCAAATATCTCGCGAGCCAGAAGGGCAAAAAGATCGCCTTCCTTCACGACAAGACCACCTATGGCAAGGGGCTTGCCGACGAAACCCGCAAGGATCTCGCCGCGCTCGGCGTCACCGACGTGCTCTATGAAGGCGTGAACAAGGGCGAGAAGGATTATTCCGCCGTCGTCTCGAAGATCAAGGCGTCGGGCGCCGACATCGTCTATTGGGGTGGCTATCATACCGAAGGCGGCTTGATCGTGCGGCAGATGCGCGATCAGGGCGTCGCGGCGACATTGATGGCGGGCGACGGATTGGCCTCCGACGAATATGCCGCGATCGGCGGCCCCGGCGTCGAAGGCACGCTGATGACCTTTCCGCCCGATCCGCGCAATAGGCCGGAGGCCGCCGAGGTCGTTGCAAGATATAGAGCCAAGAACATCAACCCGGAGACGTACACGCTCTATTCCTATGCCGCGCTTGAAGTCATCAAACAGGCGGCGGAAGCGGCGAAATCGCTCGATCCATTGGAGATCGCCAAGGCCATGCATTCCGGCATGACCTTCAAGACCGTGATCGGCGATTTCAGCTACGATAAAAAGGGTGACGTGACGCGCGCGGATTATATCGTCTTCGTCTGGCGCAAAGGCCCGGACGGCAAGATCAGCTATTACGAGCTGGATAAGCAGAGCTGAGGCTCGCAACCCTTCAGCCGCGTCATGCCCGGCCTTGATCCACGGCTGTCCGGTTTAAATTATCGCAACATGCTTCATGGTCTTGCAATAGCAAACGTTTTTTATGATTTCTTTCGGATTGGACTTGAACAATCCGCGTCGGTCATGACGCGCCTCCAGGCAGCAATATGTCGGATTTCGCCATTCATCCGACGGCGGCCATTTCGGCGAGACGGATACGCTTTTGTCAAAGACGACCCATCGAGGATGAGTCGCCGCCGAAGGCGGTCTGCGATCATTGACCAAAGCGATCCGCTCGCCAATGCTAGCCGCCAAGAGATGAATGGCAGCCTTTGGAATTGCAAAACCGGTGGCAACAGAGCGGTCCGATTCCTCAACCGGATAGCTGTGGCCTTGAGCCGGGCATCCAAGAATGCGCTTAGGATTTTATGCGCGGCGCCTGGATGCGCGGATCAAGTCCGCGCATGACGCGCCGAAAGATAGCTGCTCGTCGTCTGATCGCTCACCCCAAATTCGCGAGGCCCGGAAACGTCTCCAGCAGCCAGAAGGATAGGTTCTGCAAGGAGCCGGTCAAGAAGGCGATACCCGTCAGGATCAGCAGCACGCCGACGATGCGCTCGACGATGCCGAAATATTTTTTGAACTGTTTGAGGAAACCCATGCAGGGCTCGATGGCGAGCGCCGCCAGCAGAAACGGCACGCCGAGCCCGAGCGAATAGACGGCGAGAAGCCCCGCGCCTTTGCCTAAAGTCTCCTGCGAGGCGGCAACGGCCAGGATCGCTGCGAGGATCGGGCCGATGCAGGGCGTCCAGCCGAAGGCGAAGGCGAGGCCCAAGACATAGGCGCCCCAAAGGCCTAGCGGCCTATTCACTTCAAGCCGCGCCTCGCGATACATGAATGCGATGCGAAAGACGCCGAGAAAGTGCAGGCCCATAAGGATGATGGCGGCACCCGCCAGGACCGACAGCACGGCCAGATGCTCGCGCAAAACCTGACCGAAGACGGAGGCCGTGGCGCCAAGCGCGACGAAGACCGTGGAAAAGCCCAGCACGAAAAGCACGGCCGCGATGAAGACATCGCGCTGCGCGCGCCTCTCGCCCTCGCTCGCGACTTCTTCGATCGTCGTGCCCGCGATGAAGGTCAGATAGGGCGGGACGAGCGGCAAAACGCAAGGGCTGAGGAAGGAGAGAAGACCCGCCGCAGCGGCTGCTGAAAAGGTGACATCGAGCGCCATGCCCGCTTCTAACAAACCATCCTTGAGGAAGCATGACCTTTTGGGACGATGCGGGCCTTTTCGTCCTTTATCTTGGCTTCGCCGATCGAAGGCGTTTTCGGCACCACAGCCGACATCTGAATTTAACTAGCTGATTCAATTTATATTTTTATTGCAAAGCTTATATATCGCCGAAGGTCTTATGTGTTCTGGCGGACGCAAGATCACAAAATCGTTTGTTCATGCGCCGGGAGTCGGCTTCGAAACAAGACATTTTTAGCCGATCCGGGTTATGACACATCCATGATTTCAAGCGTCTTTTCATTCCGGCTGGGCGCCGCTGCCCGGCAAAGCGCCTTGGCTAGCCTCATCGCCTCCTTCCATGCGCAGGGATCAGCCGCATGGGAATGATGATCGCCTTCGTCTGCAACATCATGTTCAATTTCGTGATTGGGCTTTCCGTCGCGAAATTTTTAGGTCCCGAGGAATTCGGCCGCTTCGCCTTGGCGCTTGCAACCGCCATGGCCGTGCAGACCGCTTTTTTCGATTGGCTCCGGCTTGGCGCGACGCGGTTTTATTCGGAACGCATCCGCGGCGAAAATCCAGGCCTGCGCGCGACGCTCGATGTGTCTTTCGCCTTCATCGCCGTGGGTCTCACGATCGGCACGGCCGCGCTGCTGCTGGGAGGCGTCAGCTTCCCGCTCTCGAACGGGCTCATCGCACTCGCCATCGGCACCTCGATCACCAACGGGCTTTTCGATTATACCTCGGCCCTGGTCCGGGCGCGTTTCCACAACAGGCTCTATACGCGGCTGATCGTCGTTAAAAACGTCCTGTCGCTTGCCTTTGTCGGCGGCGGCGCCTTCTGGTTCGGCTCCGCGAAAATGGCGCTGGTCGGCAGCATCCTGAGCCTGAGCGGCACATTGATCACGGCGCGCGCGGCGCTGCGCGATCCAGGCGCCGAAGTCCGCTCGGCGAAGCGTTCGCTCGCCGAATCCGTCGCCGCCTATGCTTTGCCGATCGTCGGCGCGAACCTTCTCTATCTCCTGATTCCGCTCGCCAACCGGTCCATCGTCACCGTGCTCTACGGCTTTTCCGAAACCGGACAATTTTCATTGGCCTATGATATCGGAACCAAGGCCGTGCAGGCGATCGGCTCGACGCTCGACGTGTTCTTGTTTCAAATCGCGGTCGCAACACACGAGCGGCATGGCGCGGCCCGCGCGCGCCAGCAGATCGCGCATAATATGGCGATCGTCATCGCCATCCTTCTGCCGGCCTGCACCGGCATTTGGCTGATTCTTCCCTCGATCGAGCAATTGATCGTGCCTGCGCAGTATCGCGGACCTTTCGGCGAGCTTCTGCCGCTGATGATGACGGGGCTCTTCTGCTCTGGCCTCATTCAATTCGGCATCAATCCGATCTTTCAGATCTCCAAGCGGACGGGGCCCTTGATCGCCGCCGCCGCCGTCGCCTGCGTCGTCGATCCGCTTCTGGTTTTCATCCTGCCGCGCAGCGACGATGCGTCGAGCCTCGCCATCGCCCAGGCCGGCGCGTTCGCCGCAGCCCTCATCGCCCTGATCGTCTTCGCCTGCGCATCGAAGCCGCAATGGCCGACGGTGCGCGATCTCGCGACGACGGCGCTCGGCACCACGGCCATGGCCGCCGCTCTTCTGCCGTTCCGCGAGCAGGAACCAGGAGTCGTGACGCTCATGGTGCAGATCTCGGCGGGCGTCTTCGTCTATGCGTTTTTTGTCGTGATGCTCGACATTGCCGGGCTGCGCGGCCTCGTGCTCTCTTATCTGCGACCTGTGGTCCAGCGTCTGCGCACGCTTTAATCGTCATCATCCTCAGCCAGCGCATAAGGATGTTGCATCAGCAGCGTTTGCCAGCCTTCGATCTCAAGCCGATGAGTAAGCCGCAACCCCTGCGCGCCATAGGCGGAGACAACGCCCGGCACATCCCGCGCGAGCAGGCCTGAGAGGATGATCTCGCCGCCTGACGCCATATGCTTTGCGACGGCGGGCGCCATGCGCCGCAAGGGCCGCGCCAGAATATTCGCAAAGACAAGATCGTAAGGCGCGCCCGCCGCGAGCGCCGGATGCGCAAGCCCTGTCGCATGGACCGACCGGACATAGGCCGCCGCGCCATTGAGCCGCGCATTGGCCGCCGCCGCCGCGACGGAAACGGGATCGATATCGCTTGCCTGAACCCGGCCATGAAAGAGCCTGGCGGCGGCAATGGCGAGCACGCCGCTGCCGGTACCGAGATCGAGAATGGCGCGCGGTTTGCGGCGTTTCGCGACGCGGTTGAACATTGTGAGGCAGCCGCGCGTCGAGCCGTGATGGCCTGTGCCGAAGGCCAGCGCTGCCTCGATTTCGAGCCCTATATCATTTGCCCGCAAGGCCGCACGGTCATGCGCGCCATGCACCAGAAAACGCCCGGCCCGCACCGGCGCCAGGCCTTCGAGCGAAGACGCCACCCAATCCTTTTGATCTATCTGCGCGAAGACCGCAGCTTCGGCGGCGGCCGGCCCGGCCGCGCATTCAACCAGGGCGCGAACATTCGTCTCATCCGGCGGTCGGCCGAAATAGACCTCGATGATCCAAGGAACCTCTTTCCAATCCTTGGAATTCGTCACCGCTTCGAAGGCGGAGGCCGCGGTTTCGGCCGGATCGTAGGTTTCGACGATAATATCGGCGATACGGCGCGCCGTTTCCTCATCGCATTCGAGCCGCATGAGATGGGCGGCTTTATTGGGCGGCAGACCTTCGAGCATAGGCGCGGGTAGCATGGGACGCCCGGCCTCGCAAGGAAGGCCAACGGGCAAACCTCCCTTCGATGTCATTGGCGCGTCCCACAGACGGGTCTATGCTGCAGCCATGATCTCGCTGTCCCGGCTCCCTCCGCTGATCTTCTGCCTTGGTGCGCTCGCGGCCGCGCCGCTCGCAGCGCAGGAGGTGCTGCCCAAGGAGGCGCCGCCTCAAGAGTCTCCTCCGGCTGGGCCCGCGGCGCCCGAACCGGTGCCCGAAGCACCGCTGCCGATGAAGACAGTGCCGCTCAATATTCCGATGGAAGCCTTCGGCACGGCTAATCCCGATTGCTTGGAATGGACCGATAGCTGCCGCACCTGCGCCAGGGACGCCGAGAACGTGATTTCCTGCTCGACGCCCGGCATCGCCTGCCTGCCGCAGGACGTCACCTGCAAGAAGGAACGCGGAAAATAAAGCAAGTGCCAGTTCGCGTGCGAAACCACCTTTTTCAGCCTCATGGCGCGCCGGGCCCTCGCACATATCTTCAACCGGTGGAGCTTTGAGATGAAGATCGCCGGTTGGATCTTGGCGATCGTGGCCGTGGTCTATGTCGCGACTCTGATCGGCCTGACATGGATGCAGCGCACGCTGCTTTATTTTCCGACGCAGGAAACGGTGACGCCGGCCGCCGCGGGCCTTCCAAAAGCCGAGGTGCTTCACATCCAAACGGCAGATAAAGAGAATCTCATCGCCTGGTATATGCCGGCCACGCCCGGCAAGCTGCTGTTTCTTTATTTCCAGGGCAATGGCGGCGGCTTGGCGGATCGGGTGGAGCGGTTCATACCGATGACAGAAGATGGCAGCGGATTGCTCGCCATCGCCTATCGCTCCTATTTCGGCTCGACAGGCACTGCGACGGAAGCCGGACTGCACCTCGATGCCGACGCCGCTTACGCGGAAGCGATCAAGCTCGGCTACACGCCGGACCGTATCGTTGTGGTGGGGGAATCGCTCGGCACCGGCGTCGCCGTCGCACTCGCCGCGCAAAAGCCCGTCGCCGCGCTTATTCTCGATTCACCTTATACGTCCATCATCGACGTCGCCGCGGCGCGCTATTGGATGTTCCCTGTCCGCCTTTTCATGTGGGACAAATTTCATTCGGACCGGCTCATCGGCCAAATCCATGTGCCGGTCTTGATGACGCATGGCACGGACGACGGCGTGATCCCGTTCCATTTCGGCAAGGACCTTTTCAAACTCGCCAATGAACCGAAAAAATTCATCGAAGTTCCCGGCGCGGGGCATGTCATGCTCGGGAAACCGGAGGTCTGGCAGCAGGTGAAGCAATGGCTCGACGCCAATGTGCATATGGCGCGGTGATAGTCGCTCTCATCACAATCTTTCCACAGATGGAATCATCTAAGGGCGCGTCATGCGCGGACTTGATCCGCGCATCCAGGCACACGCTGTAATGCCTGGATGGCCGGGTCAAGCCCGGCCATGACGCGGTGGAGGGGATTCGTATCCACAAGCCATCGCACAGCTTTTCAACAGCCTATGCACAGGCCTATCCCGGCTGGAGAAAACTCTCCAGCACCATCTTGCGGCCGGCCTTGTCGAAATCGACCGTGAGCTTGTTGCCGTCGACGGCCGCGACCTTGCCGTAGCCGAATTTGATGTGAAAGACTCGCACGCCTTTTTCAAAAGATGATCCGACCGAGGATTTGGCGACAAGCTCGCCTTCGATCGTCATCGGGCCGCGCGACGGACGCGTCTGGTTTTTCGCTGCCGCGCGGCGCGGCGCGGCACCATTGAACGCGCTTTGCTCTTCCTCAACGCCGGAACCGCCGGTGCGGCGCTGCGCGCGCTGCCAGCCGGGCGTCGCATAAGACGAGGTATAAGTGTCCATATTGGCGAAGCGCGATTGCGCATACCCGCCATAGTCCACGCCCGTCGGCGCATCGACCACTTCGACATGATCGGCCGGAAGCTCGTCCAGAAAGCGCGCGGGAAACGTCGTCTGCCAGAGACCGTAAATCAGCCGATTGGTGGCACGATAGATTTTCACGATGCG
>JAATEW010000135.1 GCA_015655535.1 Hyphomicrobiales bacterium
GTGTCGTTTCTTGATCGAGACGCCGTTCATAGCCGGCGATAAGCCCGCGCCGCGCATTGCTGCGCAGATTGCAGCCGCCCGCGGCGAAGATGAAATCATTCGGCCCAAGCTCACCATTGTTAAGGGCCATGAGCACGGTGGAATCGGCAAGGATCGGCCGGAAGGGCTCGATCAGATCAAGCGCGAGCGCTGGCCGCCCAGGCCGCTCGACATGATAAAGCCCTTTCCAGGGGTCGAGACCCACCGTGGCAAGCGCCGACGTAAAGGTGCGTGTCAAAAGCGCATAGCAAAGCGAAAGGCAGGCATTGACGGGATCAGCCGGCGGACGCCGATTGCGATTCTCAAAAGCAAAGGCCGGTAAGCCGGCCACTTTCTCGGTGAAGAGATTGGGAAAGGCACGAAAATAAAGCGCCGCCGCCTCACCTTCGAAGCCGAGAAGATGCGCAGGGTTTTCGGCCCGCGACGCGCGCTCGGCGAGCAGAGTCAGGCGTTCGAGCAGCGGACCGCGCGCCTCATCCGGACCGCGCCAATTGCGGCGCAGGATGGTGCGCTGATTCTTGATCTTCGCGCCGACAAGCTCGCGTGCGAAGGCAAGCGCCCGCGCCCTGTCCTGCGCGGCGGCATATTGCGCCGTGCGGATTGTGGCGCTGCGCGGCCCCTGCCCGCCTGTCGATCCAAGAAACCAGAAGCCGGACGACATCCAGGCGACAGGCGTCTCGCGGCGCAGAAGCTCGTGCACGGCGGGCGTCGTCAGGGAGACTGGGCCTGCGAGCACGAGTTCGGAAATCTCGTCGAATGAAATCGCCTGATCGTCTTCGCCTTCGCTCTGCACGACGAGCGTGAAATCCTTCTTGGTGATGCGGGCGCCGGGTTTTTGCACATAAAGCGGCAAAGCGGGCGTGGCGGCGGGCGGCGGCGTGCGCGGGATCGCCCCCGATTTGAACCAATTGACCTCGTCCGGCAGACAGATGGGCAAAAGAGAGCAACGCGGGCATTTCGACGAATGATCGAGCGGCGGCGGCAGACGTCCGCTCGCGATGGTGAGCCGCAATTCGGAGGCCGCGCGCAGGCTCGACGCCACAAGCTCGTCGTCGAAAGCGACACGCACGCGCTCGCGGCTCGCCGCGAAGAAGAGCGCGCCTTCGTCGCATTTGTAGTCCGCGTCGCGCAAAAGCAGACCTTGCACGCAGACCTGCACGCGCTCCGGCAGATAGGCGCCTTCGGCTACGTGCGGGCGCTTGCCGGTCTTGATATCGACGGGGGTCACGACGCCGTCCTCGGCCTCGAGCACGTCGATCTCGGCGGTGAGCCCAAGCCTTTCGGAGGCGAGCAGAAGCCGCCGCGTCTTCAGCACTTGATCGTCCGTGAGCTTATCTGGCGCGGGCAAAGCGGGGGCCGGCCCGTCCTCGGTGGCACGATGGCTGCGCCGTCCGGCGGATGTATCGGCATTGCCGGCCCACTCGCCATGGCCCCATTCGAGCACGGCAAGGCGCGGGCAAAAGACCCACTCATTGACCATGCGGGCCGGCACGAGCATTTCGTCGGGCGTTGCCGGCGGCGCGAAAAGCGGGAGTTCTGTTTGCTGAGACGGGGATGAACCAATATCGGAGGAAGACACGCACGCCTCCAAAACACATACGCAAAATGAAAAAAAGTAAGACTATAAATGGCTTTTAAACATAACCGTTTCGGACTTGCAATTATGATTGCTGGCCTGAACCATGGAACAACTGAACTATCTGGTTGCTGTAATCAAGGCTGAGCCTACGCAAACTTCTCGGACATTCATGCTGCCTCATCGCTTCGGCGCGATGGAGAGACGTACATTCAAAGCACGCAAGACAGCCGCGATGGTCTCGAAGCGCGGATGCGCCCCTGGAGCTAGTGCCTTGTAGAGGCTTTCGCGCCCAAGCCCTGCGTCCTTAGCGACCTGCGCCATACCGCGCGCCTTGGCGACATCGGCCAGCAAAACATCTGGATTTGGATCTTCAGAGTGTCAAGGAGTGATTTATGATCCTAGCAGCCGCGTTCAATGTCCGGGTCGTGAGGCCCTTTCGGGCATGCGCTATCCAGAAGCGAAGACTCTCGCTTTGAAAGGCCGAAGCGCCTAACTATTACCCTGGGTGACTCAATGGGCCACCCAGGCTTTCCGGTTGGAATGTTCCCATTCCTTCATGCGTCTTTTGTCCTAGCAGCACCGGCCCATCAACGACTACGGCGAATATCAAGCGAATATGGGCGCGAACTCCGCCGCGAAGGCCCAAGTCGCATAACGCTTCAACCTCCGGCCTCGGCAGATTGCGGCGTGCGCATTCGGCGAGCACATCGGCGATAAGCGCATCCTTGACATCATCCTTGCGCTTTGGATGGCGCGTCGGCCGATAGGGTGTTGCCGAAACCCAGGTACGCGCCGAGCCGCAAAGCGGATCATCGTCTGCCGGTTCGCCCAGCGCCGTCAGCTTGAAAAGCCCGGCCTTGCCGGCGCGCAACTCGTCAAAGCCGGCGAGTGCTTTCTCCAACTCCCTTAGACGCTCCTCTTCCCATTTACTTGTTTCTCGATGCTCGACGATATGCGGCGCGACGATCAAGAGCCGCGCCGGATGGCTTATGAGATCGACGGCGTAGAAGAGATGCGCGTGATGGCCGCGCCGCAGCGGCGCGCCATCGGTCTCATGCCCCGAGAAAAAAGATGGCAGCACCTTGTCCCGGCCGAGCTGCTCCTGCACACGCGCCATGACGGCGCGGCGCGCGGCGCGTGCGATCGCGCCTTCCTGGCCCGTCGTGGGCTTGGCACCCTCAAGCGCGAAGGCGAAGATCGCGCGTGTCCCGCGCACGGGTGCCAATAAACCGAGACCGAGATAACGCCCATCGCCAATGAGAAGCGGTCCGCGCACCGGCTTCATGAGCGCGATCTCGACATGCCAGAGCCGCTCCTTGGCAAAGCGCGTACCGGGCGCGAAAGCTTCCGCCCGCACGCCTTTGCCCTCAAAAGGCTCGCGCTGCACCCGAATAGACGCGATATCGGCATCAATGCCCGCATGGCGGAGAGCCTGCCGGACCGCCGCGGCCGCGAGCGCTTCCTCCGCGATGCGCTCGGCCGCGTCTTTCTGCTCCGAACGCTCGTGCAAGCGCGCGGGTTCGATCCGCCGCCGCGCCGCCTTTTGCGGCAGGGCGGCAGGCGTCACCGTCCGCCATGCGTCAAAGGCACCGTCTGTTCCGAAATGCCAAAGCATGTCCCTGTCTTCCGCCGCCGTGAGGAGAGACCAAACCTCGCCCGTCTCGCCATCGCTCGCGACGGGAAGGCCTGAAAAGCTCCAGGCAATGTCATCGGCGCGCAGCGGGCAATTCGCCGGAATCTCGATCAGGAGTCTCCGGATCGCGCGATCGGCATGCTGATGGCCGACCGATGGGATGGGCATGATTTTCAGACGCGAGAGCTTGTCGGCTTCGGTCGCTTCGCGGCCGATGAAGACGCGATCGATCTCGTCTGCCCTATCGGGCTGAGCGTTTCTCAACCTCTCCGCGGCGCTGTCGCGCACATGCTCGACAAGCGAAACAATCTTTGTAAACGGCCAAGGAACGAAGGCTGCCTGAGCATCGGGCGCGCGCAGATCGAACAAAAACCGCAGCGGCGGGCTGTCGTAGAGGATAGGCGCGAAGCGCGCCTTCGGGGGCTGAGTGAAGAGCGGCTGTTTGCCTTCTTTGGAGAAACGTCGGCGCATGGCGTCGAAACGGTTCGTGAGGCTCGCAAGCGATCCAGGCTGCGGACACAAAAGCTGCGTGCCACGGGTCCCTGCCCGGCCGATGGACCGCGCCGTCATAGCCAGCCAACCGCGCGTCGATCTCGGCGGCGTCCAGGATCTCGCCCGAAGCCCAGGCCATGTCGACACCGCGCCCCAATTGATAGAGCCGCTCCGCGATCGCGCAGACTGCCTTTGCCTGATCCTCCGCCGCCTGATCGGCAGGAAAGCTCCACGCATAGAGAAGCGGAATCTCCGCATCGAACATGCGGGGATGGATATTTTTGCCAACGCGGATTTCGCCGACGCGGCGCGGATCGCCATCGACAGCGTCAAGGTCGTTGTTCGGCACGAAGGTCGCGTAGCCACGCCCAAGACGCGCGGCAGGCACGGCGATGACCGGAGGCGCCAAGCATTCGAGCCAAGCCAGTGCGTCTTTATCGCCTTCCGCCAAAGAGCCGCCTGCGGCAGCCCCTGCGACGAGCGCCTGAAACAGACGCGCGGGCGACGGCGGCCAATCGCTGACGCCGTGATAACGTCCGTCATGAAAGCGGACGGAGAGAAGAAGGCCGCGAGACACGGCAGCGCTCACTTCGCCTTGGCTTTCTTGTCAGGCTTTTTCGAGTCCCCGACATCCTTCTGCGCGAGGGTCTTGTCGAAAGCGATGATTTTGCTTTCACCGACACCAAAGGCTTTGGCCGCAGACAGCGCATAGTCCTGCGCCAATGCCTCGGTGAGGCTGACTGGGTCATGACCGCCTTTGCGGCCGACGAGGGTCCATTCTGAAGGGGTCTTCTCATCAGGGACAAGCAGGCAACCCTGCCGGAGGAAGGCATCCACGGGCTCCGCTGCCGCGACAAGGGAAAGACCGAGGATATAGCGCCGCAGAGCTTGTGCATTGTCGCCTGTCAGGCGGCGCAGAGCGACGAGGTTGACGGTGACGTCCCTTACGATCGGGCCACGCGCGACAATGCCACCGAGCGCACCCGTCGCTGGAACATGCACGAAACCGCGCTGAGCAAGCGGCGATTTTGCGTTGCCTTCCGCTTGCTGCTTGTCATCTTCGGAGAACACTTCGAGCGCGGCGTAATCGAGCGCGGGATTATATTGAGCCGATCGGCTCAAAACATCGATATCCCAGGCGCGGATGACGGATTGCACGATGCGGGGCAATTTCGCCTGCGTGTCGCGCGAGTCCCAGACGCCGAAGACAAGCGAAGTAGGCGCGAGCTTGGCGATCGCTGAGGCATCATTGTTGTCCAGCAGAAGTTTGAAGGCATTCTGCGCCGGCTGCTGCAGCTGGGTCGAGCGGATCAGCGCATCGCCGAGCCTATGGCCGGCGTCCAATATGGAGACGCTCTTGTCGTTGCCATATTGAATGTCGATCTGCGGCACGAGCGATGTATAGGGCTCGCGCTTAAAGATTGGCTCGATCCGATTGGCCTGCGCGCCGACACTGTCGACGGTGACGACCTTCGTTCCATCTGAAAGAGTATCGATATTGTAGCCGACATCGGCATAGGTCGGCGGAAAGATCACGCCGCCCTCGCCTTCGACCGGCAGGAGCTTTTGCTTCAGATGCAAGGCGACAGGGCCATTTACATCACCGGCCCATAAGTTGATCTGATCGTGGGACAGGGTCTCAGCCATTGGTCGGTTCCTCTATGACATCGGTTATGCAACGGGCCTGGTTCTCTTGACCCGGCCAGCCCAATTTCATTTTAAATATGCGTTGAGGGAATGGGAGTTGCGACGCGCCAAGCGCTGCGCGAAGATACAATGGCGGAAGCAGATCGTCGTGCGACGTGATCCCAATGACGCCATAGCGATAGGCCAGCTTGTTGATGCGCTCCGGGCGAGCGTTTTCGAGGCCGATCGCAGCGAGAATTTCCACCAATGGGAAACCAACCATGGTCAAATCGCCATGGGCATTCGGCGAAAAACCGACGTCCATTGGAATATAATCCCGCCGCCAATCGAACCGAAAGCTGCTGCTCTGCGGCGCTGACAGCGCAAAAGGGTCGTCGATCGCATCATCGAGCCGATCGCGAATGAGATTGAGAGCATCGACGGCAAGAGCGGCCCCCGGATATCCTCCCGAGCCGGCCCAAAACTTGACATTGTCACGATGGGTTCTGCTGCTCACCTCACCCCAGTGATCTATGGCGACGGTCTTTTCATCGGCACTTAACGCAGCCGGCAAAGTGGCGGGACTTTGCGGCACAGGAAATGGAAAGGGAGTTTCTTTTTCGATGACGCGCGTGGGCACTTTCCATTTCTCTGTGCTGAGTTCACACATGGCAGGAGCGATGGACATCACCTTTGCCGTCGCCAGAAAGCTCAATATGGTCGCGAACGGATTATCTTGGCCCTTTGCCCGAAGATGAAAACGAATATCGCTTTCATCGTGCCAGTCGAAGCCGCCCTCGGCATCGCCGAGCAGGATTTCCGCCGCCTCCAAAAAGCCGAGGCAGGCAAAGACTTGACCCGGATTGAAGAGGTCGACGGGGATCGATGCTTGCGCCATCAGGCGGCCTCCCCGCTTGTATTTTTGCCAACCGCGCCATTTCGTTCATCGTTCGCGCGTGAGGCTTGTTGATCGGCTGCGCGCAAAAGCGACTCCCACCAGGCGAGGCCCCACGGCCCCCAGGTTTCCTGTAGGCGTGCGAAACGCAAGGCGACATCCCGCGCGCGCGCCTCAAGCGCGGAAGGTGGCGCGTCGTCGCAGCTCCTTGTCTCGATCACAGGCCGCGCGCGGCCATGATGCGCCGCCACGATATGAAGGACGAGGTCTTTCAGGTCCTCTGGGAGCGCTTTGAATTCCCGGTCACCTTCTATGATCGAGAGAGAACCGAACTCGTGGCGATAGCCATCCAGCAAGGCTTGGTTGATAGGTCCGCGCGTTTTGGCAAGTGGACCAGACAGGCCGAAGTGTTTGGTATCGCGTGAGGCATTGAAAGCGCGCTGCCAGCGGAGCGCTCTTTTGCCTTCGTCATGAAGCCGCGCGGCGATTTCAAGAGCGCGTGCGAAATCCGGTCTCAAGTTCAAGGCCAATGCGATGATCTGGGCTTTTTCCGCGGCACTGGACTGATGGTCTCCCAGCAATTGCGGATTGGAGATCGAGCGTCCGTTTTCGCTGGAACTCGCAGCCTTGAGACGTTCGACGACCAACCATTCCGTGGCCTCGCCTTCATTTGTCTGCACGGTCACGAAAGCATCCTCGAACCGCCAATCCAAGTCATTCGTCGGCTCGAGATTTGTCCGCCGTTCGATCCTTACCCCGACTGCTCTCGACCAGCCATCGTCTCCATCCGCCGTTAGCGGGAGCGCTTCGAACTCCTTTTTCAAGACTCCTTGCTCCAGCCCGGCAAGCCTTACGTCGAGAATGAGAGTCGCTCCCGCGAAATCGCTTGAAAGCCGGTCTGGGCGTTTTTTGTCATGGTCGCTTTTGACGAGCTCGTTGAGATGATATTTCTTTATGGTCTTATCGTCTGATGCCAGCGCTAAAGCGACAATGTCTTCCTTTGTCAGGAGTGGAAGGCCGAATGGGCTGTCTCCGTCATCTGATATGGCCTTGCTCCCACCGAGTCCTTGGGCCAAGCGGCCTGCCCGCTCCATCAGCCATTCGACAACGCGCCAGGTCTCGGTTTCAAGTTGCTCGCTCATATGCGGCGGCGCGGCGTCAAAGAAATCTTCGACCTCTTTGCCTGTGCGGCGTACCCTCACGCCGCACAGGCAGATATTTGCGCCAGACGAGGACGGTCTGCGGCTCGTCTTCGTCAACCCAGCCGCGCAGCCAGGGTGCCACATCCGGCCGGCCAGTATGCGTTTGGAGCGATGTCATCGCCCATGCTTCAACAAGCGGGCGGGTCAAAGCCGGATGCAAAGGCGCAGGTGTCGTTGCCGCGTCGATCATGCCCGAGAGTTCGGAATCTCCCTCTGCCCTGCGTTTCAACTCAAGCAGAGCGCCGGGGCTCACGTCATATCCCGCGTCTTGCGGCGGAAGAGCCTGGATGACCTGCAATGTTCGATAGGCTATGAGGGCACGGTTTTCTTCCGCCGTCGGCGCATCGGGCTTCTTGGGTTTCGGCTCCTCGCCGGCAATGACGACGATACGCGCATCGCCGTCGCCGCGCCGATTGACGCGGCCGAGCCGTTGCACCATACGCTCCCAAGGCGCGAGGTCGCAGACCATATGGTCCGCGTCAAGATCTATGCCGACCTCGCCTGCAGATGTCGCGATCAGGAAGCATGGTTGCCGAGGCAATCCAGACCCGGCGACAAATCCATTTTCCTTCAGCCAATCGCTTACATTATCACGTTCATGGACGCGGCGGGCACCAACCAGCAATTCGGTGGCGATCGAAATGGCGGCCTTTTTCTTATCATCGGCGGCAAGATCATTGATCGCAGCGTAGGTCTTTTCGGCCTCCTCCCGGCTGTTACAATAAACAAGGCAGCGAATATTGGCCTTGCCGTCATCGGTCAAAGCCCAGGCCTGCTTCGCAAGATTGTCGCTCAATTTGGCTTCGGCGGGATATGCTACAGTCAAGACCTTCTTGGAGCCGAGCCGCTTCGCGATCAGCGGATCTGAAAGATCCTCTTCGATAAGCCTAAAGACCTCGCTCTTGCGAGGCCCTCCGGTCGCCGAAAGCGACAGCAATTTAAAAGGCGGGATGACATTATGGGCTTCATCGGCCCGCGGCCCGAAGATGTTCGCGCCCTTCTCTATAGCTTCGAGCAATTTCTCGAATGGCGGCACCAGATGCGCTTCGTCGAGCACGATGAGTGCGTCCGCTCCCATGAGGCGGGCATGATAGGGCCGCATTTTCGGCGATACGCCATAGCCCGAAAATAAAAGCCGCGAGCCGATTATATCGACGGTTCCGACGATGATTGACGATGCTGTCGGATCTTCCTGCCAAACACGGTTGTCAACGAACTGACCGCGAAGTGTGGATATCGGCAGACCGCCGTCACCAAGCCGAAGCGCGCGCTGTAAATGAGGCAGACTCTTCAGACCCTTCCGCAGCTTCTCAGCTTCGTCCGTCGCTTGATCTACGACGGCGCGGCGGTCTACGACATAAATGAGCCGCCGGGGCAATGGTGCCCCGTGCGCCCGCGCGATCAGCCAAATCGCCATGACCGAGGTCTTGCCAAGCCCGGTCGGCAGATCAAGCGCCCCAGGAAGCTTGCCCTCCATAAAACGGTCAAACAACCGCCGCTGCCAGGAAAGAGGCTTAAAATTCAGAAGCTTCTCAAATTCACTATCAAATACCGGAGCGTTACTCATAAGCCACCCCATTAACTATTCGCATAGTTTCTTGTGTGACTCTTCCATTGTCAAGCCTAAATCTGCCACGCCGGTTCGCCTATGTCGCCTGATGTTAACTCCGACACCTCTCCCCGCTGGAGCGTCGAGCGCCGGCTCGCGTTCATCGAGCAACGCTTGATCTGGGACGGGCGGATCAATCGGCTCGACCTCGTCACGCGGTTCGGGGTCTCGCCCAACCAAGCGACGGCCGATCTGAAGCGCTTCGAGGCCGCGCATCCGGGCGCGCTTGCCTACGATACACGGGCGCGGACCTATCGTGCAGGGCCAGGCCTGCACGCGCCAAGCACCGAGGACGGGCGCAGCCTTTTGCGTGAATTGCGTCTCATCGCAGAAGGTGTGATGCCGATAGAAGAAGGCACGCTCTCGGCGCCCCCGCCGCTCGCACTGGCCGAAGCGCCCTTGCGCCAAGTTCCCGAGGTGGTGCTCGCCGCGGTCATCACCGCCATTCGCGATCGCCGCGAGATCGAAGCCGTCTACCAGTCTTTCTCGACGCCGGCGCCGCGTAGGCGCCGCATCGCACCGCATGCGCTCGTCTTCGACGGATTTCGCTGGCATGCCCGCGCCCGCGACATTGAGGAGGATCGCTTCAAGGATTTCGTCTTGGGCCGCCTGACGCAAATTGCGATCCGTGGGGCCGCCTCGTCAAACCCTGCCGACGACGTCGAATGGCATAACAGGGTCGAACTCATCATCGCTCCGCATCCGGGTTTGAGCGCTCACCAACGCGCGGTGATCGCCGCCGATTACGGCATGATCCAGGAACGTCTCCTTCTGCCAATCCGGCAAGCCGTGGTTTACTACGTGAAACGGCGTCTCGGATTGCTTCCAGGTCACGAACGTTTGGCGCCGAATGATCAGCAGATCGTATTGATCGACGAACGTGTTGTTGGGAGCCCCTGAGAAAGACATGACCCGTCCCCGAGAGACCGAGGTGCAACCATGTTGCTGTGGTTTTATCGACCAGAACCTCGAAGCGAGCCGTGCATGCCTGATCGACTTGGCCTTCCGCGAGGAGCGGATATTGAATGATCGCGGCCATGACGGACGGAGCAGTGAACCATCCGAACGAAGAGATCATGTGATTTATCGCACCATGATACCGCAGGTCGTACGGATCGCGCGCGATTTAATCCTGCATGATTGCCGGACGTAAAAGCGCGGCATCTTTCTTCGCATTCGTCGGCGGGTTCAAAAAAAACTTATGAATAGCGCTAGCTGGATACCACTAGCCGCGAGGCTCCTCATTTTCTACAAGCGGCATATTGAAACGCATTTTGAGTACCTTCGACTCCGGCCAACGTGCGGAGCCGGTCATTCAAAAATCATCCAATCGAGCCCTCAAGCGCCGCATACCACACGATCACAAAATCTATTGATCGATAAACACCACTCCTCGTCATTCGTGTGTCACCGCTCAATTTTAGAAAGCCGCGGCTTGCGAAAGTCGCTTCCGTTTTCGGCAGCGATGTTCCCGCACTTCGGCCTTCAACATTCGTCAAGAGAGTCCCATGCGACAGCACACGAACAAGGCGGCTTTCGCCTTTTTTTTATCTATGCTGCTCGCCGCTAATAGCGGCGGCCCGGCCCTAAGCGCTGATGATTCATTCGCAACGCCGGATCATTTTCCGCCACAAGGCGGCTTCCCGCCACCGATCGGCTTCCCGCCGCACGGCGGCCTTCCACCACACGGCGGCGAACCCCGCACCGCGACTCCGATCAAACATATCGTCGTCATTTTTGGCGAGAACGAATCCTTCGATCATTATTTCGGCACTTATCCGCATGCGGCGAATCCGCCCGGCGAGCCGGCTTTCAGGGCCGACCGGTTCACACCGGAAGTCAATGGACTCAGCCCCGAGCTATTGAACAGGAATCCCAACCTCAACTCAGCCAATGGAACCGGAGCGGCCAACCCCTTCCGTCTCGACCGTTCGCAAGCTCACACGGCGGATCAGAATCACGCCTATCAGCCCGAGCAATTGGCTTTCGACGGCGGCAAGATGGATCTGTTCCCGGCGAATACTGGCACGGCCGGCACCGGCGGCACCGGTGTCTTTGACACCAAGGGCCTCGTGATGGGCTATTACGATGGCAATACGGTCACCGCACTGTGGAATTATGCGCAGCATTTTGCGATGAACGATAATTCCTACAGCTCGCAATTCGGCCCATCCACCCCCGGCGCGATCAATCTCATCTCGGGCCAAACCCATGGCGCGGTTGGCCATGCGCCCAGCAATGGAAGTTCGACGAGCACTCTGAACAACCTTGTCGCCGACGGCCAGGGCGGCTTCACCATGTACGGCGACAGCGATCCCTTCGGAGATACCTGCTCCTCCACGAGCGCCGCGACCACCACGATGATCGGGAAGAACATCGGCGTTCTGCTGAACGAAAAGCAAATCTCTTGGGGCTGGTTCCAGGGCGGTTTCGATCTGACGGTCGTAAACCCCAACGGAACGACCGGTTGCAAGCGGACATCGACGTCACTGACGCTCGGCGGTGCTTTGCAAGGTGATTATGTGCAGCATCACCAGCCGTTCCAATATTATGCCGCGACAGCCAATCTCACCCATAAGCGGCCGGCTTCGACCAAAGTGATCGGCACGTCGAATGACGGCGGCGCCAACCATCAGTATGATACGCACGACTTCTTCGATGCGCTCCAGGCCGGCAATTTGCCGTCCGTCAGCTTCCTCAAGGCTCCGGCGTTCCAGGATGCCCATCCGGCCAATTCGGATCCGATCGACGAACAGACTTTCGTCGTCGGCGTGATCAACGCGCTCCAGGAGAGCTCGTTCTGGGACAGCACGGCGGTGATCCTCGCCTATGACGACTCGGACGGCTGGTACGATCATATGAACCATGTGATCAATCCCTCCACCAGCGCTCAGGACGCGTTCTTGAAGACCGGGGAATGCGGTCCCCTCTTCGAAAACGAGCGGCTGACACCCGGAACGCCTCCGAAGAATGCCTTGCCCGGAATCGACGGCAAGCCGGTCAACGGACGCTGCGGCTATGGCACACGCCAGCCTCTGCTCGTGATTTCTCCCTATGCGAAGCAGAATTTCGTCGATCATACTTTGACGGATCAGTCCTCGATCACGCGCTTCATCGAAGACAATTGGCTTGACGGACAGCGGATCGGCCAGGGCTCCTATGATGCAATCGCCGGAACGCTCGACAATATGTTCGACTTCCATCAAAGACCGAATCCGAAGCTGATCCTCAACGCGAACTTCGGCACGCCCGAATAACGAAGACTGCAAAGGTGACCCGGGACGGATGAAAACGAAAGTCCGTTCCGGGTTCCATGATTGGCGTTCCTTGATCCATATGGTTGTCCGATGAAGCGTTTCTCCGAATCCAAGCCGGCCGTCTCGCGCCTATCGTCCATGCTGCGGCCTATGTTGTTGTCAACGGTGCTGGCAGCGCCCATCTCCGGCATGATCTTACTGGCGGAGAGCGCGTGGCACATGATGCCGGTTGCTTCATTCGCGGCCTCCGCGGCGCAACAGGCGCCTGGCACGGCTGGTGTTCCACTTCCTTCCAATACATCGACGGAACTTTCCGCGGTCGCGCAATTGGGCCGCAAGATGTTCTTCGATCCGTCTTTGTCAGGGTCCGGACAACTCGCCTGCGCATCGTGTCACAGTCCCGCGAACGCATATGCGCCTGCGAACGCGATGGCCGTACAACTTGGCGGCCCGGACATGAAAAGCGCCGGCATTCGTGCCGTGCCGTCCCTGACCTATTTAGAGCACACCCCCAATTTCACGATCGGTCCCAACCCTGCCGCGCCGGACATGGATCAGCTCACGCAGGCCGTTGCGCCATCGGCCGATGTCAAGGTCCCAGCGGTTGCCAAGGCCGACACGAATAATGCGGCGCTCGCAGCCGCCGAAGCAAATGTTCCGCAAGGCGGGCTTGATTGGGACGGCCGGGCCGACACCATACAAAGTCAGGCGCTCGGGCCATTGCTCGACCCCAACGAGATGAATAATCGCAACGTCGATGAGGTGCTCAAGCGCTTCAAACAGGCTGCCTATGCGGATGATATGAAACAATTGTTCGGCGCCCAGGTTTTCGAGCAGCCGGACCTCGCCTTGAATGAAGCTCTATTCGCCATGGTCCGCTTCCAGATGGAAGATTCAAGCTTCCATCCTTACAACAGCAAATATGATGCTTACCTTGCCGGCAAGGCAACGCTCAGCGCGGCCGAAGCGCGCGGCCTCAAGCTCTTCGAGGATCCGCAGAAAGGCAATTGCTCGTCTTGCCACATCGACAAGCCGTCGCGCGATGGAGTCTTCCAACCCGCATTCACCGACTATCAATTCGAATCCTTGGGCGCGCCGCGCAATCGCGAGATTCCCGCCAACAGCGACCCTCACTATTACGATCTCGGGCTTTGCGGTCCGCTTCGGACCGACTACACCAATGCGGCGGCCTATTGCGGCTTGTTCAAGACGCCGTCCCTGCGCAATGTAGCGACACGGAAAGTGTTCTTCCACAATGGCGTCTTTCATTCACTCGATCAGGTCATGCATTTCTACGTCGAGCGAGAGACCAATCCGGCAAAGTGGTATCCAAAGCTGGCGAACGGTGAAATCGATCGATACGACGATCTGCCGCCGGACTATAGGCAAAACGTCGACGTCGCGGATGCGCCCTTCGATCGCAAATATGGTGAAGAGCCGGCATTGAACGATGCGGAAATCGCCGATGTGATCGCCTTTCTGAACACCCTGACCGACGGTTATGAGGGCGATCAGACTCGCACGGAAAAGGAACGCGCGGCGCAGTGATGAAGCGGATCAAGATCTCTTAGAGCCAACGAGGCTGCGATCATGCGGCCTTGCGTCGGAAAGCGCTTTTCATTGACATCACTCATGTGCATAACGTCGCCGGATTGTCACTTATCCATGCCATAGCACGAGGCGTTTTTGCGATCGAATGCCACAGCATATGTCTTGCCGCATTCCAACGTAACGCGCGGAGTTTGGGCACGGGAGTAGTGCTGGTGCAAAGAGTTGCGGTCATGCGACTGCGTGCTCGGTCCTTGCTGAAGCATGCCACCGGGGTGATTATGTTTAGCGCACTGACCGGTTGTCTCTCGCCTCTGCGTTCGCCGCTTGAGATGGCTGGTGTGGGACCGGGAGATTCCGTCGATTCGATCCGGAACACCGATCTCGTCGCCCGCTATCCCACCGAGACCGGCGGCCAGGCTCTTTTAAATGGCGCGCCACTGCGGCCACAGGTTTTTCCCGGCAGCGACGCAAGATCCGGCGCCTCCGGTAGATCGGCGGGAGAGACTGAAACCGCGGATCTGCAACCTCCAACGCCGTCTGGCGGTGGTGGCGAAGACGGCAGCAGCGTCGAGATCAATTTCGATAATGGGGATATCCAGACCGTCGCAAAATCGATTCTCAGTGACACGCTTGGATATAATGTCGTCGTCGATCCCCGTATCCAAGGCAATGTCACGATTGCCTCATCCACGCCTATCGCCCGCAAGGATCTTTTGGGGGCCTTTGAGAGCGTGATGCGCATGTCGAACGCGGCCGTCGTCCATGAGGGCAGCCTCATGAAAATCGTCCCATTATCCGACGCGGGCGGCACCGGCAAAGTCACTCTGCAAAGCGGACAGGCGGGATTTGGCGTCACCGTCGTGCCGTTGCATTACACATCGGCGGCGACGATCGCCAAGATGGCCGAAAATTTTCTCGCCAAGCCCGGCGCCTTGCGAGCCGATACGACGCGAAACCTGCTCATGGTGCAAGGCACCTTGGCGGAACGTCAGAACGCCGTCGATCTCATTACGAGCTTCGACGTCGAATGGCTTCGCAACCAATCGGTCGGTATCTATCCGTTGAAATCGACCTCGCCCGACACGATGATCCACGAATTGGAACGTGTTTTCGAGACCGCCGATGGCGGCCAAGGACAAGGCCTTGTCAGCTTTCAGCCGATCGCGCGCATGAATGCCGTGATGGCGGTGACGCATAATCGGAAACTGCTTGATCAGGCGACGCAATGGGTTAAACGCCTCGATCATTCCGATACGAGTGGAACAACAATTCGAATCTACAGGCTGGAGCATGGAAACGCACCCAAGATCGCGAAAATCTTAGGTGATATTTTCGTTGGGCGCTCCGGCGGCGCGACGGCGGATACAGCCGCCAATCAGGTCGCGCCGGGGGCAAATAGCGCGCAGTCGCGTCTGGACTCGATTGGCCCCGGCAATTCCCAAGGCGATGGCGGCATCAGTAGCTCGAACAATAGCGTGAATTCGCAACAAAGCTCGCAGTCCGGCGGTGCCATCACAAATGGCACAAGCACGAGGACTGTATCTTCTTTTGACGGGTTTGCCGGCGGGCCCGATAAAAAGGACGCGGATGGCGAGCGTGATATGGGCAGCCTGCCTCGCGGTGTGTTTCAAAACGTCCGGATCACGGCGGACACGGGTAATAACTCGATCATCGTTTACTCGAACCTGGAAGACTATCAGGTCATCGAACGCTCCTTGCGTGAGCTTGATCGTCCCCAATTGCAGGTTGCAATCGACGCCACTATCGCGGAAGTGACTCTGACGGACGCTCTGCAATATGGCGTTCAATATTATTTCGGCAGCAGCGATGTCGGTGCCGGCACCAACAACGGTTCGATTTCGCTGTCCGCCTCAACCTCGACGGCCGTTATTTCACAAGTTCTGCCTGGCTTGAACGTCTTGCTCGGTCAGCAGGCCTCGCCCAAAATCGTCTTGAGCGCATTGTCGTCGTTGACGAGCGTGAAGGTTTTGTCGGCTCCATCTCTCGTCGTCACGAATAACCAGCCCGCCTATTTGCAAGTCGGCGATTCGGTGCCGATCTCGACCGGCTCCGCCACGGTTCTCTCGTCGTCGAATACGATCGTCAACACGATCACCATGCAGGATACCGGCGTTATCTTGAAAGTTTGGCCGCATGTTCATGGAAACGGCGTCGTTGACCTTTAGGTAGAGCAGGAAGTATCGGCGGTCGTCGGCGGAACGTCGGCCTCGGCGACCAATCTCAACCCGACAATTTCGGAACGGCGCGTTCATTCGACGGTTTCGGTGACCAGCGGCCAAACGGTTCTGCTCGGCGGCCTCATGAGCGAGGAAGACGACAAGACGCAGACCGGCATCCCTATCCTGCGGCAGATCCGTGGCATCGGCGATCTGTTCGGGACCACCAATGGGAGCAAGCTGCGGACCGAGATTATTGTCTTCGTTCGGCCGCGTATTATTCAAAATGGCCTCGACGCCGAAAATGTAGCGGAGGAATTCCGCGCGCGCCTGTCGACAATGCACAGCGACGCGACAATCATAAACGGCAAGGATGCCAGCGGCCCGAATGGGTCTCGCCTTGTCACAAAATAAAGCGTGGGCTCACGCCGGTGTCGCTAATGGCTGAATCGGCTTTCCCTATCAGTCTCCGGCATTGGTCTTCAAATGGCGTGAAGGGAGCCTCGAAAGGCTGAAAACTGCCGTTCAGCGCTTTCTCTGTCCGTCGCTTTGGTTCGTCTTTTTATAAGTTCGTTGCCGCAATGAGCTAGCAGTCTTCACGCCTCGGAGATGGATGTGCCCAACCGTGCCGATGCAATCCTTCTGGCATGCGCCTTGATTTTAAATCCAGGCGCCCATGCGGCAACGCTGACAACGGTTCTCACGGAAAAGGGAACCTGGATCTCGGTCACAGGCGACATCATCCGCGAAGACGCCGATGTGCTCGAAAATCTTCTCGAAAAAGCAGATATGGACGGCCATTCGATCCAAGGCGTAAGGCTGAATTCACCCGGCGGCAATCTCATTGGCGGTATTCGTCTCGCCAGAGTCATCCGCAGTCATGCTATCATGACGGCTGTCTCTCACGCTGCCACATGCAACTCGGCCTGCTTTCTTGCCCTCTCAGCCGGCAATCGCAAATTCGTCGATTACGGAGGCCGCGTGGGAATTCACGCCGTCGCGGATGGGCAAGGCCGGACAACAGAGGAAACCGAAGCGGCGACCAGAGCCATGGCTCGCTTTTGTGAAGAGCTTGGAGTTCCAAAGGCCATTACCGAAAGACTTATCGGAACACCTCCACAGCAAATCCTCTGGCTCAATGCCGACGATCTGCGGTCCATGGGCGTTGCCATGACCGGGCGTTCGGTTGACGCGCCAGAATAAAATTTCCCAGAACCACCTATGAAAGAAATTCGTTAAGGCGATGCGGGTTGTCCGCGTCTTGGCGCGGTAAATATCTTCGGCGCGATAGGCGCTCGATGAGTGCCAGAGCGCAATCGAAAGCGCACACATCATCTCGACGAACGTATTTATTTACCATCGGACGCCCGCGAGCCTCGCGAGCGCGTTGGTAAATTCTTGGTCTGCGGAGCACGGATATCAGGAATAGTTTTTCTTCCGACGCGCATCATCTGAATCGAGAATGACCATGCATTTTATCGCGTCGTTCGGCTGATATTGGCACATGCACATTTTGATACCACACTACAGTTCGTAAAATGCATTTCGCGATAAAAAATTTTAGCTCGATACTCCGGCGCGTCAAACGCTCATGGCTTAAGATTCAATGTTCTATCTCCGCTGCCATATCATTTTATCCAATGCGATATCTAAACGAAGAATAATGGTCATGTTAGCGATTTATGGAATCCGCGTTCACCAACACTTGGGAGATCCCAATGAACGCCTCAAATTCGTTTCCAAGAAAATGGAAACTGACAACCGCGCTTACCACATCGATGTTTGCCTTATCGTTGAGCTTGTTCTCCACTGCCGGTGATACCGCCGGTATCGACTCGATAATCGGAAACGATCGCAATCCCGGCCACGACATGGGTGACGATAACGACAAGAGGGGTCCAAAGCCGTCGAAAGATTCCGACGCCGCCGACGCCTTCAAGACGCAGAGCCCGATCAAGCACGTCATCATATTGATCGGCGAGAATCGCGGACTCGACCATACCTTTGGCGTTTACAAGCCGAAGGGAAGAGGCCAGACGATCTCGAACTATCTGTCGAAGGGGATCGTCAACGCCGACGGGACGCCCGGCCCCAACTTTGCTCTCGCGCAGCAATATTCCGTCGCGCATCAGCCGGCTTGGTATTTCGGTGCGCCGAACAGCGCCAAGACCGCCTACAATACCACAACGCATCTGATGCCTCAGCCAAACACCAACGGCGCGCCGACGGGGCAAAGCGCGACGGGTGCGCCCTTCACCAGCACCACCATTGCGAGCGTCGAAAAAGATATTGAGCCCGGCGATCTCGCGCTGCTGACGACCGGAGCGACGGGCCTGCCGCAAGGTGCGCTCGATACCCGCATTCCGGGTGCCGGAAAACTGCCTCCGGGACCTTTCGTCCTGCTCGGTCCGAATATCAATGACGACGATTACACCGGCGATATGACGCACCGCTTCTATCAGGCGGCGCAGCAGCAGGATTGCAGCCTCGCCAACGCGACCCGCGAGAATCCGACCGGCTGCCTGAACGATCTTTTCCCCTTCGTGATGGCGACCTATTCGGCTGGCAATCAAAGCCAGGGCAACGAGATGGGATTCTATAATGCCGAGGAGGAAGAAGCGTCTCTCTTGAAGTCGCTCGCCGACCGTTTCGCTTTGAGCGACAATTTCCATCAGTCGTTCTTGGGCGGCACCGGCGCCAATCACTTCATGTTGGGGACCGGCGATGCCGGCTTCTGGAGCGACGGCAATGGCAATGCCACGACGCCTCCGTCCAATCTCATCGCCAACCCAAATCCCGCTTCCGGCACTGTCAATCAATATATAGCTGACAATAGTTTCAGCGCTTGCGCGGACGTGACTCAACCGGGCGTGCTTCCAATCGTCAGCTATCTCGAAAACCTTCCCTATCCGGCGGAGCCGAATTGCAAGCCGGGTCATTATTATATGCTCGACAATACCAACCCAGGTTATCTGCCGAATGGGACGATCGTACCCAATCCGGCGGCGAATGGATCGATACCGCCTTCGCCGGTCCGCACGATCGGCGATGCTCTCAACGAGAAGAATATCTCTTGGGGCTATTTCGGCGGTTCTTATAATGATGCCGTCGCGCTTTCGAACGACGAAGTCGCTGCCGATCCGAGCAATCCGACCAACCTGTCCGCGGCGGCGGTCAACGATCCGGCGCATGCCGTCGGCGCCACCTACTGTCAAATCTGCAACCCATTCCAATATTCCGCTTCGATCATGGGCAACGCCACACAGCGTAAGGCCCATATCAAGGATACGCAGGATCTGGTCGCCGATATCAAAAACAATACGCTCCCGGCGGTTTCCATCGGCAAGCCAGACGGCCTGCTCGACGGACATCCGCAAAGTTCGAAGATCGATTTGTTTGAAGCCTATGTCCAAGACCTTCTCGACGCGCTTGAGGCCAGTCCTCACCTCAAGGCTGAGACCATCGTCTTCATCACCTGGGATGAGGCCGGCGGCTATTACGACTCGGGCTTTGTCCAACCGATCGATTATTTCGGCGACGGGCCCCGCATTCCTCTGCTTGCGCTTTCGCCCTATTCAACCGGCGGAACGGTCAATCACAACTATGCGGATCATGTCTCTCTGTTGAAGTTCATTGAGCGCAATTGGGAACTCCAGCCGCTGACGGATCGCAGCCGCGACAATCTTCCGAACCCGACCGTGAAAAAGTCAAACCTCTACGTGCCAACGAATATGCCGGCGCTCGACGATTTGTTCGACATGTTCGATTTTTCGGCTGCGCCAAATCTCCAGCCTTACACCGAGTGACGGAGACATCATGCGTATCGAATTGCATGCGCATGAATCATATACGGAGCAAGCGCCGGCCGGATCTTTGGATCCGGCCGGCGTCACATGTTCGTAGTGAAACTAGGTTGCAAAGATAAGCACGCAAGATCGGAGGATTTCATTGATGTCAAAGCAGATGGAAGTCATAGCCCTTCTGATGCTCGGAGCGCTGAGCGCCACGCCCGCGCGGGCGCAATCCTTCTCGGCCGAATTGGTGACGGTCGACGCCGGCGACCAAGCCGGGAAATCAGGCAAGATCCATGCGGACAATGGCAAGGTCCGCATCGAAACGCCGGACCTTCCTCAAGGGTTCTTCATCCTCGAACCCTCTCTCAAGGTGTCCTATTTCGTCCGGCCGTCGCAATTCGTCTTCATGGATGCCAAGCAATCTTCGCAATTGACCCAGCTTCTCGTGCCGGTGGACCCTGATGCGCCTTGCGCGCAATGGCAGATGATGGCGAAGGTCGCGGACATTCCGGATTCGAGCCGGACATGGCGCTGCGAGCGGCTCGGCGAAGATGTGCTCGACGGGCGCGCGACACTCAAATATCGGGCCGTTTCACCGAAAGGCGTAGCGATCACCGCCTGGATAGACCCTGAACTCAAGTTTCTGCTGAGGTTCCGCAACCAAGATGGAAGCGGCATCGATCTCAAAACGGTCGAACTTGGCCCGCAAGACAAAGGCCTGTTCGAGATTCAGGCCGATTACGACAAGTTCGATCCAAAGGAATTGATCGAGCGCGTCAAGCAAAGCGATGTCTGGGTCGAGCCTCCGAAGGGGTCGCCGCGCGCTGACGAATAGGAGAGCCTTGATGCGTCTCCAATTTTTATGTGCTTTCCTTGCGGGCGGCATGATGAATATGCTGCCCGCTTGGGCGGATGGCGCGCCGCCGCAAACCGCCTCGTCCAGCGCGGCAAATCCGGTCGCGGTGACGCCGCTGGACCGGCTGACCGCGACGCGGGAACGGCCGCTGTTTATGCAAGATCGACGGTTTCCGGCGGAGGCGCCGAAAGCCGCTTTCAGCGCGCCTCCGCCGGCACCGCCTGCGGCACCGCCGCAAGTGTCACTGTCCGGGGTCATCGTGGATAAGAAGGGACCGCGCGCGCTTTTGCGCAGCGATTCCTCCGGCAAGGACGTGCCCGTACGACTCGGCGACGAGATTGGCGGCTGGCGGATCACCGAAATCGAAGACCAGCGCGTGACGATGTCGCTCGATGAGCGTTCCGTCGCCATTTCGTTGTTCGGCGGCGCCCACGGCGGCCGGCAAATGCCGATTGTCCATCAGACGAACCGCGTGTTCGAGGTCAATGCCGCAGGTGTGCTGCGATCCCATAGGGTTCGCCGTGCGTCTGATAGATGACTACCTCGAACATCATCTCGTGATCGTTGCGAGTTTGCATCGGCTTTGTTTCTTGTAGCACCTGCCGACTATCCAACATGCCGGAAAGGCAAAGTGTTTTTAAGCTCTTGAAATCATTGGCGCGCCCAAGGGGACTGCCAGAATCAAGCATATCAAGAGCTTATGAGAGGCGGGTTATCCAAAAAATCGCCATCTGTTCTGGGTTTTAGCGGATAACACAAGCGCATTCGGCGCGCGCCCTGGGTCGCTCGCAGCACCCGCTAAACTGTTGTATAAAAGCAACACCGTTCGGTCATTCGTTTACCTAGACAGCCTTATTTCATTGATAACATGGCCGATTGTCCATTTTGCCGCGCTTGACAACAATGCTGTTCCCTAACGAATATTGAGTTAACGTTACGTTAATCGAGGGGCGCGTCGACAGCGCCGCTGAATTGGAAGTTGTTCACATGCGTTCATTTGGCTACACGTTCACTCCCTTCGATAATAACTCTACGGAAAGCTTGGCTAGGCCGCAGGCCGCCCTAGGAGATTTCGCGACCGGCTCGCGTGCGCTGCGCGCCTTCCGCTCTTCTTTCGCCACAATGACCGCCATGGCCGCGCTGCTTGCCTTGCAGGATGCGGCGCTCGCGGGTCCGACCGGTGGCACGGTCGTCGGCGGCCAGGCCACGATCTCTCAGTCCGGCCCAACCACCAACATCAATCAGTCGAGCCAGAATGCCATCATCAATTGGCAGACCTTCAATATCGGTCGCCAGGAGACGGTGAACTTCTTCCAGCCAAACAGTCTGTCCTCGACTCTCAATCGCGTCACCGGCAATGAGCAAAGCATTATCTCGGGCGCGCTCAATGCCAATGGCAAGGTCTATATCGTCAATTCGGCCGGCATTCTCTTCACCAAGGGCGCGACGGTCAATGTCGGCGGCTTGGTGGCGAGCACGCTTGACATTTCCGACCAGGATTTCATGGCCGGGCATTATAATTTCTCCGGCACCTCGAACGCGTCGGTCGTCAACAAAGGCAAAATCCATGTCGACCCGCATGGGTCGGTGGCGCTTCTCGGCAAGACGGTCAAGAACGACGGCACGATCACGGCTAAACTCGGCTCGGTGGTCATGGCCTCGGGGCAGAAGCTCACCTTGAACTTCGACGGCAATTCGCTGCTCGATGTTACGATCAGTGAAGGGGCCTTGAAGGCGCTTGTCGCCAATAAAGGCGCGATCATAGCCGACGGCGGCCAGGTGATCCTGACGGCCAAGGCCGCCGACGCGCTCCTCTCAGCCCAGGTCAACAATTCAGGCATCATCCAGGCCCGCAGCATGGCCTCGCTGAAGGGCGGCAGCGATGCGGGCGGTTCCGGCACGGTGCATGTCGGCAAGATCAAGCTTCTGGCGGACGGCGGCGATGTCACCAACACCGGCAAGCTCGATGCCTCCGCCAAGGGCAATGCCGATGCGGGCTCGATCAAGATTCTCGCTTCGGGCGGCACCGCCAATATTTCGGGAACGCTTGCGGCAACAGCCGTCAATGGCAATGGCGGCCAGATCGAAACCAGCGGCGATAATGTGAACATCGCCGATAGCGCCGTCATCACCACGCTGGCCGCGAACGGCACAAGCGGAAGCTGGCTGATCGACCCGACCAATTTCACCATTGCGAACGGCACCGGAGCTCAGACGATCAGCAGCATTGGCGCGACCACGTTGCAGAACCTGCTGACAACGAACGGCTCCGTGACCATCGCGACATCCTCCACGCAGACTGGCACCAATCTCGGCGACATCACCATCAACGCGGCGTTGACGGTGCCGGTGGACACGCAGCTGACGCTGATCGCCGCAGACAACATCACTGCCTCGCAGGCCCTGACCCTGGCGGATGGAGGCACGACCACGAGCCTGACACTGAGTGCGGCCAACAACATCACCATCAGCAGGGCCATCACTTGGTCGTCGGGGACGGTCACGCTGAATGCCGGCACCGATATTTACGTCAAAGCCGCGATGGCCGCGAGCGGCACGGCGAATTTCGCCGCCAATTACGGCCATGTCCTCGATGCCAACGGCGTCCCGACCTCCACCCTCACTTCCGGCGCCAACGCCGACGGCACCCCGTTCGGGCTTTACACGTCGATCACCTCGACCGGCAGCACGAGTTCCATCTATACCACCTATACCGGCAGCATCAATTTTTCCGGCACCGGTACGGTGACGCTGAACGGGCAGCCCTACACCATAATCACCTCGACGGCCGGCCTCGACACTATCGCCGCAAATCCGTCGGGCAACTACGTGCTCGCCAACAACATCACCGGCGTGAGCCTTGCCGAGCTGCTGCCGTTCGGGTTCTCGACCACGACCCCGTTCAGCGGCAATTTCAACGGCCTCGGTCACACGCTGACGACAGTCTCGCTGTCGTCCCTCACCCTTCCGGCGTCGATCGCCGCGCCCGATACCGGCCTGATTATCACTTCGGCGAGCAACGTCTCGATCGGTCAGAATTTGAATCTGAGCTCGGGCCTGCTCATACTCAATGCCGGCGCTATCAACGTCAGCGGTCCGGTGACGTGGTCGTCCGTTGCAAGTCTGAAGCTCAACGCCACCTCCGGCGACGTCAACATCGACGCGCCGCTCACCGGCTCCACGGCTCTATTGTACGCAACCGGCGCGGTCAACGTCAACGCGGCCAATGCGCTCAACGCGTCGACGGTTATCGGTAGCGTCACTTCCTTCAACATCAATCAATCGCAGAGCTGGACGACGCCACCGACCTTCTCGATCGCAGGCTCCACCAATGTCGACGGGGCCCTGA
>JAATEW010000407.1 GCA_015655535.1 Hyphomicrobiales bacterium
AGCAGGACCGCAGCAAGAAGGCGCGTTCGAGCGCGTTCAAGGTGCGGTTGACCGCCCAGACGCTGGCGAAGGGACCGAAATAATCGCCTTTGCGGCTGCACGCGCCGCGATGCTTGGTGATCTGCGGCGCCGCGTGATCCTTGGTCAGAAGAATATAGGGAAAGGATTTGTCGTCGCGCATCAAAACGTTGAAGCGCGGCTTCATCTGCTTGATGTAATTGGTCTCGAGCAGCAGCGCCTCTGTCTCCGTCCCGGTCGAGACGAAGACCATGGAGGCGGTAAGGGCGATCATCCGCGCGATGCGGTTCGTATGGCCGGTGCCCCGCGCATAGCTCGCGATGCGTTTGCGGACGCTTTTGGCCTTGCCGACATAGAGCACTTCGCCGTCGGCGCCGATCATCCGGTAGACGCCGGGTCCGACCGGCGCATGTTTCCAATAGGCACGAATGACGGCGGCGCCCCGCCGCATTGTGGCAGGCAGCGACGGGTCGTCGGCTTGCAGGTCGAGCCCAGCCAGATCGCCAAGATCGTTCGGTTCTGGATCACTCGTCTCTGGATCACTCGTCTCTGGATCGTTCGTCTTGGGATCGCCGGCGGCGGCAACGTCTTGATCGGGCAAAGCACCCGCGGCCTGTTCCGGCTCCTGGACGGCGCCGGCCGCCTCGCCGAGCGTAGAGCTTTCAGGTGCCGCGATGCTTTTTGAAGATGGGTTCATGGCCCTGATTTAAGCAGACACGCGAGATGAGGAAAGGCTCCGTCGCGCACAGTCCCGTTTTCAACACCTTCCGAGCCAAGCGGAAGCTCGGGCGGTCTCTCTGGACCTTACGCCGGATTCGGTTTAGCTCTAGGATTGATGGTTAGCAAAATATCAACGTCGCCCCGCGCCGCGAAGCTCCTGATCATCTGCAGCCTGACGGCGCTTGCCGCCGGGTGCGTCGAGACCACGGCGCAGCGCGAGCCTCAGCCGCAACTGCCGCAGCGGACCAATATGGTCCAGCGCGAGGGCGTGAGTCCGCGCGGCGCAAGCGTTGCGATAGCTGATATTCAAGGTGTTTCGGTACCGGTGTCGGAGCACCTCTCGGCGATTTTCACGCAAGCCGCCCAGGCTCGGGACATCAATCTGACCGACGCGAAAGCCGCGAATTATCTGGTGCGCGGTTCTTTGAGCGCATCGCCCGTCGAAGGCGGCGCGACATTCGCGCTCATCTGGGACGTATACGATGCCAAGAAGCGGCGGACGCAAAGAATTGACGATCTGGTCTTCGTCAAAGGGGCGTCGGGGAGCCTGGAGGCGATCGACGACGCGGTTCTGACACAGATCGCTGCGAAAAGCGCCGATGATCTCGCCGCCGTCCTGTCGAATATGCCCGAAGCGATCGCCGCGGCGTCCTCGCCCTCGGCCAAATCCTTCATGGCCAAGGCCTCGGAGCAGGATGGCACCACGAGCGTTCCGGGCACGCCGCCAGCCGTGGCCGCGTCCATCCCGCGAGAGCCTGCCCCCGGTGCCGCGGCGGCGCTGCAATGACCCGCGAAGTCCATTGATTACGCAGGTGAAACGCAAATCCCCAGACGATCGAGAGACAAAATCGCCACATGGCGCCAAAAGCTATGGGCGGTCTCGCGGATGTGTCCCGGTTTGAAGCAGGATCGCGAAGGCGAAGCCTTTTCGAGACGGCCATCATGCTCTATGACCCCCAGAAAGATAGATTCGGAAGAGGACCAATCATGAAATTTATGCCGACCCTGATCGTTCTTGCCTCGACTGCCACGATCTTCGCGGCCTCTTCCGCTCTCGCCGATCCGGTGGGCGATTGGCGCGTGGCCGACGGCACCGCCACGGTCCGCATCAAACATTGCGGCGCGGCGCTTTGCGGCTATATCGCGAGCACCTCGACGCCTGCCGGCAAGGACGACCGCAATCCCGATCCGAAGCTGCGCGGCCGCTCGGTGATGGGCATGGAAGTGCTGATCAACATGCAGAAAGCCGGCGACAATGTCTGGGCCGGCTCGACTTACAATTCCGAGGATGGGCAGACCTATTCGGCGAAAATCTCTCTGCAGAGCGAGCAGGCCTTGCAGATCCAAGGCTGCTCCCCCGGCGGCGGCGCCTGCGGCTCCGAAACATGGGCCCGCGTAAAATAAGAAGTGGACTGCGGCCTTGGATCGCATCCGGGCATCGGCCGCCTTATTGTTCAGCCTGCCTGTCGCTGCTAAGAGGCAGCGAGTTCGGATCGGTTTTCCGGGCCGGCAAATGCGGGTGGCGAATACCCTGATGGATAAGCACGATGAAGATCCTGGCGGGTAATTCAAATCGTGCTTTGACCGAGGCCATTGCCGCTTACCTCGGCGTACCTCTCACGAAATGTCAGGTGCGCCGCTTCGCGGACATGGAGATCTTCGTCGAGATTCTCGAAAATGTCCGCGGCCAGGACACGTTCATCGTTCAGTCGACGTCGTTTCCGGCCAATGACCATTTGATGGAAGTCCTGATCATGACGGACGCCCTGCGGCGCGCCTCGGCGCGGCGCATCACCGCCGTCATGCCCTATTTCGGCTATGCAAGGCAGGATCGCAAAGCCGGTCCGCGCACGCCGATTTCGGCGAAGCTCGTCGCCAATCTCATCACAAGGGCCGGCGCCGACCGAGTTCTGACGGTCGATCTGCATGCCGGCCAGATCCAGGGCTTTTTCGATATTCCGACGGATAATTTGTTTTCGGCGCCGGTCATGGTGCGCGACATCAAGGAAAGACTGCCCTCCGACAATCTGATGGTCGTTTCGCCCGATGTCGGCGGCGTGGTGCGCGCCCGCGCGCTCGCCAAACGCATCGACGCGCCGCTCTCGATCGTCGATAAAAGGCGCGAACGCGCCGGCGAATCGGAGGTCATGCACATCATCGGCGATGTCTCCGGCAAGACCTGCATTCTCGTCGACGATATCGTCGATTCGGGCGGCACGCTCTGCAACGCCGCGGAAGCCCTGCTGCGCGAGGGCGCGCGCGAGGTCTATGCCTATATCACCCACGGCGTCTTGTCGGGCGGCGCGGTCGCCCGCATCTCCGCCTCCTGCCTCAAGGAAATGGTCCTGACCGACACGATTCAGGCGACC
>JAATEW010000365.1 GCA_015655535.1 Hyphomicrobiales bacterium
CGATTGGAAATGGGTCGTCATCCTCGTGCTGGCAGTATCAGTATTTTAATCGGACGGGAGCCGCGTGACGCGGCTTTATTCACGGACAGGCGAAGAGATTTCGCCGGTCTTTCCCGATCTCGTCGATGCTTTGGAGGTGGCCGCACCCAACGGCTTTTCGCTCGACGGGGAATTGCTGATTTTGCGTGACGGACTCGTGCAGCCCTTCTCGGTCTTGCAGCAGAGGTTGAACCGTAAGAGCGTCACCGCGAAGCTTCTCATCGATTATCCGGCGCATATCCGCGCCTATGATCTCTTAAGCGAAGCGGGCGAAGACCTGCGTCCCCTGCCCTTTACCGAGCGTCGCGAAAAGCTCGAGGCTTTCGTTTCCGGCTGCGCGCATCCGCGCCTCGATCTTTCAGCCCTTGTGCCTTTCAAAACCTGGAAAGAGCTGGCGGCGGCGCGGCTCGATCCGGGGTCGGCAGGCGCTGGCGACGACGCGCAGGCGATCGAAGGCCTCATGCTGAAGCGCGCGGATTCGATCTATGTGCCGGGTCGGCCGAAAGGGCTTTGGTATAAGTGGAAACGCGATCCTTTCATCGTCGATGCGGTGCTCATGTATGCGCAGCGCGGACATGGCAAACGCTCGTCTTTCTATTCGGATTACACCTTCGGCGTCTGGCGCGGCGAGAACGGCAGCGAGGATCTGATCCCAGTCGGCAAGGCCTATTTCGGTTTTACCGACGAAGAGCTTGCCGAGCTTGACCGCTATGTCCGCAACAATACGATCAATCGCTTCGGACCCGTGCGGGAAGTTGTGCATACCAAAACCGAAGGGCTTGTGCTCGAAATCGCGTTTGAAGGCCTGAACCGCTCAACCCGTCATAAATCGGGCGTCGCCATGCGGTTCCCGCGCATCGCGCGCATCCGTTGGGACAAGCCCGCGCGCGAGGCCGACCGGATCGAGACGCTGGAGGCCCTGCTGCGGGAAGCCTGAATTTTGGACCGATCGGCCCTCGGGGGTGTATGATTAAATCATACACTATGTTATGATAATTGTGACGAGAGGGTTTCCATGCGCATGACGAAAGCGATCAGCATCACCCTGCCGCATGACATGGCCGAAATGGTCAAGGCAAAAGTGGCCTCGGGTGAATATGCCACCGAAAGCGAAGTGATCCGTGACGGGCTTCGCGCTCTTCGCGCACGCGACGCGGCGGTTGAAAACTGGCTGCGCGACGAAGTCGCCAAAACCTATGACACGCATGAAGCGCATCCCGAAGCCGCCATTCCCGCCCAGGAAATCATGCCGCGTCTTCGCGCCAACCATCGGGCCCGGACAACAAAACGCAGCGCCTGATGCCGCAATATAAGGTCGTCTTCGCACCTCGTGCCGAGGAACAGCTTGATCACCTCTATATGTATATCGCGCTGAGTTCTGGAGAGACCCGAGCCGATCATTACGTCGGTTCGATCGTTACGCAATGTCTGTCGCTTGCGACATTTCCGGAACGTGGCACGAAACGTGACGACATACGCCCAAACCTGCGGACCATGGGATATAATCGCAGCGCGACGATAGCCTTTTCGATAAATCATTCCATCGCGACCGTGACAATATTGGGCGTTTTCTACGACGGTCAAAATTACGAAGCGGCCTTCGACGAAGATCAAACCGAATGACGCGTTGTTGCACGGGTCATCCAAGTCATTGTGTGGAGGGGATTATGAGAAAAATGATTGTCTTCGCCGCGGCGCTCATACTGGCTTCGACGAGCGCCCATGCGGACGGGTCTTCAGCCGGCAATGGCGCCTTGGCCGTGGCGGCTCTCGTCGGCGCGCAATCGCCATATATATCGAGTGGCGACAAGCAGGTGCTTTCGTCCCTCATCGAGGGGAAGCTCACTTTCTCTATTTCCGCGAGTGCGAAAATCGCCGTCGTTGCCGATTCCGTGTCCTGCCGGGTCAGCAATGTCGATATTGCCGGGCATGATTGCACGCTGAAATTCGGGGCTGTGACGCGATTGCTCAAGGGCCGCGAGGCGCATGAGCTTTATGCGACCCTGATCGAAAACGGCGTCCCGTCAGATGGCGCAGCCGGCTCGATCTACGAAGCGCTGTCGCATCTTGACTGCACAATCAAACCCAATGACGTGAAGCAGAAGGACGGCAGCGGCGCGACATGCGCCTGGAAGCCGGGGCCTTAGATCCGTGAAGCCGACCGGATCGAGATGCTAGAGGCGTCAGTGGGCAAATGGCTCCGCGCATCCAAGAGGTGGACGAAACTGCGGACGCTTATTGTAGCCAATCTTCGGTTCATTCGCCTTCAAAGCAATGATGAGTTCCTGTTCCTTCTTAAGCGCCTCGGCATTTGAAGCTGTTTCCGACTCCCAAAGAATCTCTCTTCGAACAGTTATATCCCGGCGATCTTCACGGGATGGAAAATCACGTTCAATAAGTCGCTTATCCGGACTGCCAAAATAAGTAATGGAATCTGTTAAATCGCTACCCACGTAAATTTTGCCATTCGGCCAAGTAATTTTATAGATAATCTTCATCGACTTTCATCCGCAGGTCGCTTGATCTCAATCCGCCGAAGGCAGACGCCTAATCGTGAATTCGATCTGGCCATCCGACAGTTCCCGCCAGAATTCGATTTCGGTCATATAGGCGGCTTTCGGATATTTCACGAACCATTCGCGGGCTTTGTCGCGGGCTTCCCCACGCGGCAAAGTATAGGTTTCGCGCCGCCAGCTATCGCCGACGCGGTTTTTCGCGCTGCGCTGGGCAAGCCTCCGGGCAATATCGGCCGGTTTTTGACGCTCCGGGGCCATGACGCACCTCCGGCTGTCCAACTCCCGCCAGTCAAGCTTGGCTAAAAAGCTTGCTGCGCCGCACACGAAACCCTTGACCGGACGTGCCAAGGCCGACATAGAGGCCCCAAGATTGTAAGAAATCCAAACTGATATGCCAATCGGCCCGACTGCGCGGGCTGAGGCTTAGCCCCTAATGGTGCGAAGTTTGCTTTCTTACCGAGGAATCTAAAGGAGCTTACACCCTATGTTCGAAAAAGCCGCCGATATGTCCGAGCTGATCGAAGGAAAATATGACGTCGCGGTCGTCAAGCGCACGCTCATGCTTGTGATTTGGCCGGAAGGGGGACAGCCCAAGCTGTTCCAG
>JAATEW010000299.1 GCA_015655535.1 Hyphomicrobiales bacterium
CGACCCCTAGTCCCCCAGACTAGTGCGCTAACCGGGCTGCGCTACACTCCGATGTGGCCCTTATAGAGAAAGCCCCTTGCCGACGCAACGCGCCGCTTATGGCTTTAAGATCGCCGAGCGGCATGCAAAATCCGTTCACATTCGTCGAGCTCGGCCAACAAAGCCTCGAGCCGCCGCAGATCGGCCTCGTGAAGCGCCGCGGCGCCATCCGGGCCTTCGCCGGCATAGGTCTGGAACTCCGCCTCCTCTGGCGAACCTCCTGCCACAGCATAGGCGCCGTTTCGAACCGGCGCAGGATGCGCCGCCTCTTCATAGCGGGCTTGCGGGTCCGTTTCGGTGTCGGCGCCCGGCCCGAAGATCAGGCTCATCCGTTCGCCGCCGGCGATCGATGCGGCGCGATAGGCCGCAATGACGGATCGAACCCCCTGCTCTTTCAGAATTTTTTGGACGCCCTTGATCGTATAGCCTTCGCCATAGAGAAGCTGGCGAATGGCCCGCAGGAGCTCGACATCGTCAGGCCGGTAATAGCGCCGTCCGCCGCCGCGTTTCAGCGGTTTGATTTGAGTGAAACGGGTTTCCCAGAACCGCAGCACATGCTGCGGAAGATCGAGCTCCTCGGCGACTTCACTGATCGTCCGAAAAGCTTCGGCGCTTTTTTCCATACGACTTTGTCCAGCAGCAAGCCGTTAGAGCGCGTTCCCCGAACGCGGAGTCGCATTCGGGAAAAGAACTCGCTCCAGATCAATAAGTTGGAGCATGTTCTCATCCAAAAAGTCGAACGACTTTTTGGGAACACGCTCAAGGGATCCATCCCACCGCGGCGAGACAGGTTCAATCCGCCTCGTTGTCCGGAACTGTCTGTCCGTTGATCCGGGCCTTCAGCACGTTCGACGGCTTGAAGACCATGACGCGCCGCTGCGTGATCGGCACCTCGACGCCCGTCTTCGGATTGCGGCCGATCCGTTCGCCTTTGGCACGCACGACAAACGAGCCGAAGGACGACAATTTGACGGATTCGCCTGCGACGAGCCGGTCGGACAATTCGGTCAGGACAGCCTGCACGAGAGCAGCCGATTCTTTACGCGAAAGGCCGACACGCTGATAGACGGCTTCGGCCAGATCGACACGCGTCAGCGTGCGCGAACGGTTCTGCTCCCTCGTTTCTCCCCCTGTTTGCAGGGGTGTCGCTATTTCGATATCCGGCATCGGTCAGCCTCGATAATCATTACGGAGTATGCTGAAAAGGAAAGGCGATGAATCTACCTGACTGCCCGTTTGCCGTGGAGGATCGAAAGAGCATGTTGCAAGGGACCGTATTTTACACGATCGCCAATGCAAAAGCCTGATCGCAACGCGTTCTAAACACCGATGAATTCACGTAATGGCTGTCAGAATGACAATTTCTTGAAGCTTCTTACAAAGTTGCGCACAAATCAAGACATCTTGCCGCAACCCGGCTTGGCCTTTTACCAGCGGATCAGCGCCGAACCCCAGGTAAATCCGCCGCCCATGGCCTCGATCATGACAAGATCGCCCTTTTTGATCCGCCCGTCGCCGCAGGCAATGGCCAAGGCCAATGGAATCGAGGCCGCGGAGGTATTCGCGTGATACTGGACGGTCGTCACAACTTTTTCCGGCGAAATACCCAGTTTTTCGGCGGAAGCGTCGATGATCCGGCGGTTTGCCTGATGCGGAACGAACCAGTCGAGGTCGGCCGGCCCCGTGCCTGTCGCGGCAAAAGCATCCGCCATGACGTCGGTGACCATGCCCACGGCATGCCGGAAGACCTCCCTGCCCGACATGCGCAAATGCCCGACGCTGCGCGTCGCCGACGGGCCGCCATCGACATAGAGCTTATCGAAATGCCGCCCGTCCGAGCGCAGATGCGAGGTCAGAACGCCCCGGTCATTCACCGTGCCGGCCGAGGCTTGCGCTTCGAGCACGACAGCGCCAGCGCCATCGCCGAAGAGAACGCAGGTGGTCCTGTCCGTCCAATCGAGCAGCCTTGAAAAAGTCTCGGCG
>JAATEW010000099.1 GCA_015655535.1 Hyphomicrobiales bacterium
ATGCGCGCTCGCTCCTCATCGTCATCCTGCCGATGGTGCTTTTGCAGATCGTCGTCACCTATGTGTTCATGGAGCGCCATTGGCAATTGGTCACGACGCGCCTTTCGGCGGAGCTGACGGAAGATATCGCGGCGCTCATCGACCTTTCCAAAGCCTATCCGGCGGAGAGCGACATCGAAACGCTGACGCGCATCGCGCAAGACCGGCTGAAGATGGACGTGGAGTTCCTGCCGAAGGGCCCTTTGCCGCCCGCTTTGCAGAAGCCGTTTTTTTCGATCGGCCCCGACGGCGCCTTGTCGAATGAGATCCGCAAGCAGATCGGACGGCCCTTCTGGCTCGATACGGTCGGGCGTTCGAACTTCATCGAGATCAGGGTTCTGCTCGACAATGCGATCCTGCGCGTCGTCGCCTTGCGCAGCGCGGCCTATGCTTCGAATTCCTATATTTTCATCCTCTGGATGACCGGCACATCGGCTGTGCTGCTCATCGTCGCCATCGCCTTCCTGCGCAATCAGATCCGGCCGATTCTGCGGCTCGTCGGCGCCGCCGAGGCGTTCGGCAAGGGTCGCGAGGTCGATTTCCGGCCGCGCGGCGCCCGCGAAGTCCGCCAGGCGGGCTATGCCTTCATCGAGATGAAGCGGCGCATCGAGCGCGCCATCGAGCAGCGCACGACGATGTTGAATGGCGTCAGCCACGACCTGCGCACGATCCTCACGCGATTCAAGCTTTCGCTTGCCTTGATGGGCGGCGAAGACTCCGACGAGATGCAAAAAGACGTCGACGAAATGCAGCGCATGCTCGAAGCCTATCTGTCCTTCGCGCGCGGCGACGCGGGCGAGCCTTCGGTCAAGGTCGACATGCGGCATTTTCTGGAAGATATCTGCGCCGACGCGCAACGCCACGGCCACGACATCAAAATGTCATTCACGGGCGACCCGGAGGTCGCCGTTCGTGCGGATGCGTTCAAACGCTGCCTTACGAATCTCGTCGGCAATGCCTGCCGTCATGCCAAGACGACCTGGATCGAGGCCACCCGCGACGCTCGCTTCCTGACGATTCACATCGACGACGATGGTCCAGGCATTCCGGCCGACCGGCGCGAAGATGTCTTCAGGCCCTTCTTCCGTCTCGACGAAGCGCGCAATCAGGACGAAGGCATCAATGACGGCACAGGCCTTGGCCTTGCGATCGCGCGCGATATCGCGAGTTCGCATGGCGGCGACATTACGCTCGGCGACAGCCGTTTGGGCGGCTTGCGCGCGACGGTGCGGGTGCCGGTTTAGAGTCGCCTGTCGTCATTGCGAGAAGCGAAGCTTCGAAGCAATCCAGCCAATGTTATTCTGGATTGCTTCGCTCCGCTCGCAATGACGGCGGGAAAGTTGCTTCATAATTCCGCGGCGCGTTCCGGCCTGATGCGGCCGCGCATGATATCGGCGAGCGCGATGACATTGCCATAGAGGCGCCCGCGGCGGTCTATGAACGGCTCCGGACGCAGGGCCCGCAGCAGGTTGCTCAAAAGATTGCGGACGGCGATATTGGCGAGGAATCTCATTGAGAGCGTGCCCTTGCGGGCCAAATAAACCGCGTTGGTTATTTGCGAATAGCCCAAAGTGACCCCGCGCGTTCGCGCAGCCTTATATCCGAGGTGGACGCCCCAGAGCGCATCGGCGCGCGCCTGACGGCCGCGATGCTTGATCTGGCCGCCGAAGTCGCAATCCTCCAGCCAGCCATAGAGCGGCAGACGTTCGTCGAAGGCGACATCGCCGATCGCAGAATAGCGGAAGGCCATATTGCATCCATAGGGGCCAAATCCGTCGTGAAAACCCTTGTTGCCCGGCGGGCTCGCGTCACGCTCCTGGACGAGCCTCTCAGCCTCCTTTTGCGGAATGCCCGCGGTCTTGATGCCATCCACAAGCACTGTGCCGGTGAGGCTGACGAGATCCGGGTTTGCCTCGAAAAGCCCCACCATCGTTTCGATCCAATAGCGAGACGGAATGAAGTCGTCGTCGAAAAAAACCACATAAGCAAAACGGCCGCCGGCCAAAGTCAGGCCGTCGTTGCGCTGTTTCGGCAGCCCGCGCCGGCCAAGACTGATCGTGAGACCCGGCTGGTCTTTGTCGAATCCAGCGACATCTTCATCGCGGCACGCAACTACGAAGATCGCGTCCGGCGGACGGGTCTGATCGCGAAGGGTGCGCACGAGGCTGCCTGCGAGTTCGGGACGTCCGCATGTGGCGATCACGACCGCGACGCTGTCTCGCCCGATCCCGGCTTCGAGATCGTTCATTTCGCGAAGATCCCCATGGCTCTGAGTTGGAGGCCCAGGCTATTTCGAAGATCCGCGACGTTCAAGACGAGGATCGAAACGGCGTAAACGAGGCCGCCTATGATGACGGAACTCGATAAGGCGAGCCATGGCAGGCCGATCGTATGCAACGGCCATATTGCGATGACCATCACGCCGGTCGCAACCAGGATCGCCGCGAGATCCCGCATTGGCGGAACGCAGTCGCGCAGTCTGAATGCATAGAATGCAATAACGATGCTCGAGACCAAGAGGCTCGCGGAATGCGCGAGTGCGAAGGCGACCGGCCCCGACCCCCGCGGCAAGGACACCAAGAGCACGAAGTCGCAGGCCGCACCGGCAATTGCTGCGAAGACGAGCGGGCTCGTCCGATGCGCCAGCAGAAGCACCGGGCCGCAGGCAAATTGCGCGAGACTGAAGAAAAGGACTCCCGGTATCAGCGCCAGGCTCACTTGAGAAAACATGCCGCGATAGGCCAAGGGTACGAAGAGCGCCTCGAAGAACGGCAGCACCACGGCGTAGCCGGCGGCGACAGGAAGGAGCGCCGCCGCCACGATTACCATGTTTTTTGCGATCTGCTGCTTGGCCGCCGGAACGCCTTGCGTGGATTCAAGCCGCATCGCGTTCTGAAAGAGGAACACGTCAAATCCGGCGCTCAAGGACAGGAAAATCCGGAAGGTGACATCGGTCGGCATAGAGAGCTGGCCTGCGTCGCCATAGCCCAATTGTGCCGCCAGCGCCCATCGATTTGCGAGGACGATGATCTGGTAAAACACATTCGCGACGACGATCGGGACACCATATTTGGCGAAACCGAAAATCCGGTCACGTTTGGCAAGCGTTAATCTCGCATTCGAATCGCGAAGTCGCTGCCAGACGGATGCGATTGCGATGACGATGCTCAGGCTTAGCGCCGCGAGAACCCATAGCGTGCTGTGGAAGACGCGTCCCGCGATCACCATCAAGGCGAGCGCCAGGACATTCTTGCAGAGGACCAATTGGATATAAGTCTTGTCGAGAAAGCGGGCGCGCGCCAGTGCCGACCAATATTCGAATTGACCGGTTACAAAGCCCGTCACCGCGATGACGGCGACCAGCACGGCCGACAGCCATGGCGTCAACCCGAACGTCGTGACGATTAGAACGCCCGCTGCGAGAAACAGTCCGCCGACGACATAGACGGAATCGAGGCTCGCGCGAAGGTCCGGATGGGCTATCCGCGCGTGTTCGCTATAATGGCGCGTCGCCGACAGGCGCAGCCAGTCGAACAGGCTGGTGCTGAGCACGACGGCGATCATCGAGGCCACCGCGAATTGCCCGAATTCTTCCGGCCCGAGCACGGCCGCGACGGCGAGGCCCGTCGCGAAGTTCAGGGCCGAGTTCAGGAAGAAGGTTAAGACAAGCGTCATGCGTCGATTTGGGTGGCGATCTTCATAGGCCGAGTTTTACCGGAAATATTTAAAATAATTGCCGCCGTTGCAACCTCACACAGGCTTTCGGGACAAGAAGCCATTAACCGAATTTCGCTGCATTCATGGAGTTTGCCTTAAGCATGATCGCTCTTATTCGAGCGAGTTTGTTTACAGATCGGGCCTTTGAAAATATTTGACTCTTACCAGAATGGCCTGAGGATCTTCATGGAACGGAGCGATTGGCAGGACCGGGCAAAAGGCATAGGCATCATCCTTGTCGTCTTCGGTCACGTCATGCGCGGATTGACGAGCGCCGTCATCATGCCGGACGATCTTTTGAACCGTGACGTCGATTACACGCTCTATACGTTCCATATGCCTTTGTTCTTCCTGCTCTCGGGATTGAACGTCGAGGCAAGTCTGGCGCGCGGCAGATCGCGGTTCATCAAGAAGCGCGTCTGGACCTTGCTCTGGCCCTATGTGTTCTGGTCGCTCGCGCAAGGATCGATTCAGGTCTTGCTCGGGGGCAGCCTCAATGGATCGCTGAACTGGAGCGATCTGGCGAAGATCGGCTGGCAGCCTTATGCGCAGTTCTGGTTTCTCTATGTCTTGATGCTCTGCCATCTGGTCGCGATCATTTTCGGCACAAAGCCAGCCGTGCTTCTGGGGCTGGCGGTCGCGGGCTTAGCTCTCTCCCCCTATGCGCCTTACGTGCCGCAGAAATTTCTGTTCAATCTGCCGTTCTATGTCGCGGGCATTCTGGCTGCGCGTCACCTGTGGATTTTCGAAGGCGGCTGGCTGAGAACGGCTTCGGCGATCCTATGCTTCGCGCTCTTCGCCATCCTCAATCGCATGGCGGGCGGAAGCTATGACTCGCTTGGCGCGCTACCCGCGGCTTTCTGCGGAATCGCCGCCGTGATCTTCATCGTCAGGGGGATCGGCCATGCCGCGGGCCGGTGGCTTGCAAGTCTCGGCATCATGTCGATGACGATCTATATTCTCCACATCCTGGCAGCGAGCGGGACGCGCGTGATCCTTTTAAAGCTCGGCGTGCCGCCGCTTCCCTTCGTCTATCTCGCCGTCGCGACCTTCATGGGCCTTGCCGTGCCGATCGTCGCGCATCGCGTGCTCGATCACTTCGGCCTGCTGCCCTGGTTCGGATTGGGCAGTCCGCCAAGCCGGCCTGGGTCCGAGACGACTCAGGCCTTCATCGAGGGCTCATCCTCCGCCAAGACCATTTGATCGCGCCCGTTCTGGCGGGAAATGCGCTTGGCGCTCGATCCATTTGATGCGCGCGGCTTCGAGCCCCCAGACAGCGCCCAAGGTGATGTAGAACATGCGCCAATGATCGATATCGATCTGCAGCGCTTGCAGGAAGAACACGAAGGTCGCGCACCAGATGACCTGCATTTCACGCAGATAGGGCGAGGGTGAAAACGATCCTCTGAACCCGACATAGGCCGTCGTCAGGACCATGGCGATGAAGGCAAAGCCGCCGAGCCAGCCGTTCGATGCAAAGGCATTGATAAAGGCATTATGCGGCTCGATCCCGAAGATCAGCCGGAAGCGCAGCGGACCAAAGCCGTTCGGCAGTTCGAGCAGCATCGGGATCGAGCGCAATTGATTGCCGAAGCGGCCGGTCGGTCCCTCGTCATATTCCTGGGTGACCGCCGCGCGCATGAAGAAGAATTCGCGGATCTGGGCATTGCTGAGCGCGATGAGCAGCGCGATGACCACGGCCGCGGCAACCAGCACGATGGCGAAGATGATGCGCCGGCTCATGCGCCGTGAATCCGACGTGTAGAGCGACATGGCGGTCATCAGCAAAATCGAGACGATGGCGGCGCCCGCCGAGCCACGCGAGAAGGACAGGAAAAGCGCCATGACCGAAAGCGCCAGAGAGACCAAGGTCACCAGCAAAAACCGCGTGCGGCCCAAAAGAAGCTTTTGCACGAGGTAGAGAATACCCGGCACCATATAGGATCCGAGCACATTCGGATCCTTGAACGGTAGCATCGCGCGGCCGTCCTTGATGATATCCTCGCCCGAGCCGAACGTGCCCATCCATGTCACGATGGCGATCACCGCCGCCAGGACGCAACTGATCGTATAGCCCTTAAGGCAGATATCGATGCGCTGCTTCGAATTCTCCGCAAAGAAGAGCGCATAGAAGACGCCGGTCGTCGAGATGAACAGCGTGTGCCACATGAAACTCTGCGGGTCGGGTTCGTTCCAATAGGGGATGAGCCCGATGAAGCCGCCAAGCACCCACATTTCGAGCAGGAAGATAAAGGGCAATACGGCGCGGTGAATCGAAAAGCCGCCGACGATCCAAAGCGCCAGCGTGAGAAGAATCAGATAGTCATAGGGCGAAGGCTCGATGAAGACGATCGAGCCGCTGGCCGAGCAGATCAGGAAGACCGTGTTCAGGATGCGCTTATAATTCAGCGTCCAGCCAATTGCCGGCTCCGGAGCCGGTTGAGAATCGACCGCGACGATTTTGGATGGGTGCGATCCAAAATCGTCGCGATCCAAGGCGGAGGCTTCGGTCATCGAGACCCTGCATGCGTGAAAACAGCATGCAGGTTTATGCGTACGTCGTTAATAAACTGTTAGGATATTATAACACGACCCGCTCGGGCTTTTCATCGTCCTACTTCGTGTCGCGCGCGCCGCGCGTCGTACGCCGCCGCTCCCAAAATGCGCGGGCGATCGAAAACAGCGGCGACGCGAGCCGGTTCAGATCTTCGGCGCGCGCGACAAATTTGCCGCCATTGGTCAATTCGCGATCGAGCGCCGCCATGGTCGGCGCGAAGCCCGGATCGTCATCGGTGAACCAGGTGCGCAGCACGCGCGCCCAGGCGAGCACCAGGCCCTGCAGCTTCAAGGCGCCGACGGGTCCTTCGGAGTCGATGCCCGCCGCCTCCAGCATGAAGCGCATGGAATTGAGTTCAAGCCCGTTGACCGTGGTCGCGGCGATCGGATCGCGGCGCAGCCATTCGGCAATGCCTTCGAGGCCGAGCTTATAAGGGGCCAGCGCGTCGAGACGCCGCATCAAGACGTCGAACAGGCGTTCCGTCGCGGGTTCGTCGGCAAGGTCGCCGGTCGTGCCGTCGAGTACGATCTTGTCGATCTTGCGCAGAAAGGCGGAAAGCACCGCGCCTTTGGAGGGGAAAAGATCGCGGAAGGCCGATAGCGAGACATTGGCCCGCGCGGCGACGTCGGTGATCGTAATGTCTTCCCAGCTTCGTTCGCCCGCGAGTTCCAAAAGCGCGTCGATGATCGCCGATTTCGTATCGGCGGGCGGCAGCGTGGCCGTGCCTTGTGCCCCATTCTCGTCGCTCTGCGCCATCACGCCCTCCTTAACACGCTCCGGACGAAGGATTTGACCGGATTTTGCAAGTTTAGGCCCGCAAGGCGGCGCTTCCAAGACCCGAGTGAAAAAGAGCGGTTAGCCCGCCAGTTCGCCCGCCCGGCGCTTGGCGGCAAGAACCGCCTTTTTGAGCAAGGGCAAAAGCCCGTCTTCCGCCATCAAAACCTCCAGCGCGGCGGCGGTCGTGCCGCCCGGCGAGGTCACATTGCGGCGCAAGGTGCCCGGATCAAGCTCACTGCGGGCCAGCAAGTCCCCCGCGCCTTCGAGCGTTGCGCGGGCAAGCCGCGCTGCGAGATGGGGCGGCAGGCCCGCTTCGACGCCGGCTTCCGCGAGGCATTCCGCGAGATAGAACACATAAGCGGGGCCGGACCCGGAAATGGCGGTCAGCGCGTCGATCAGGCTTTCGTCATCGAGCCATTCGACCCGGCCGACGGCGGACAGCAGCGCGTCGGCCTTTTGCCGTTGCGCCGGGGTGACGGCCGCGTTTGCGACGGCGCCGGTAATGCCGCGCCCGACGGAGGCCGGCAGATTGGGCATGGCCCGCACGATCGGCCTGCCGTCGCCCAAACGGGCTTCCAGATTGGCAAGTGTCTTCCCGGCGAGAATGGATAAGATGAGCGTGCCCTGCGTCATGACGCGCAGCATGCTCGGCATGGCCGTCTCGAGCATTTGCGGCTTCACGGCCAGAACGAGTGCCTCGGGCGGCGTTGCGGGCGCACCGAGGCCGAGGCCTTTTTCTTGAGCGAGAGCGACGATCCGCGGATCGGGTTCCGGGTCGATGATGTTGATATGGCGCGGATCGAATCCGAGCCGGAGCCAGCCGTCGAGCAGAGCGCCGCCCATCTTGCCGGCGCCGATCAGAAGCAGAGAGGCGGGGAAGCGTTCCGCGCCTTGCTCTGCCATATCAGGCTTCGCCTTGTGTTTCGATCATGGCCGTATCCAATGCCTCGCGTCCCGATTTACCGGCCCAGACGACGAATTGGAAGGCTTGATAATAGCGCTCGCAGGCCATGACAGCCTGGCTCAAAGCCGCCTCGCATTGGCTGCTGTTGAGTTCGGCGCCGCCCGTCAGCA
>JAATEW010000445.1 GCA_015655535.1 Hyphomicrobiales bacterium
ATAAAACATCATCCCAAAAAGTTGGAGACTTTTTGGATCAAGATGATGCGAAATATAGACATCAGTCTCGGATTTCACCGGAGCCAAAAATGCCTTTAGCCAATCATGCGACCAGCGTGCCGGTCGTCGTCGATGAATCGAAATGTATCGCCGACAAAGGCTGCAAGACCTGTGTCGAAGTCTGCCCGCTTGACGTGCTCGCCATCGATCCGGTGAAAGGCAAGGCCTATATGAAATATGACGAATGCTGGTATTGCATGCCGTGCGAGGTTGATTGTCCGACTGGCGCTGTTAAAGTCAACATTCCCTATTTGCTGCGGTGATGGAAGTTATGGCCGTTTTCGAAGCCTTCGAGCCAAAGCTCGACGAGATCGCCGATAAATGCGCGAGCACCGACGCCGGCATACGCCGCGTCGCCATGCTCGAATTGGCCGATATTGTCGAAGACGGCGCCGTGCCTTTGTTGATCAAAGGCCTTCACGATTCCGACGAGATGGTGCGCGAAGCTGCCGCCAAGGCGCTCGATGCGCATGATGGTTTGAACGTCGTCGAGGCGCTTGTCGCGGCGCTTGAAGATAAAGGCCATGGCGTGCGCATGGCCGCCGCCGAAGCCCTGTCCGAAAAGAAAGTCGAGGCCGCGGTGCCTTTGCTGATCGCCCGCTGCGATCATCCGGATTCCTTCGTGCGCGCGGCCTGCTTGCGGGCGTTGCGCGATCTGATCGATCCGCGCACTCTGCCGGCGGCGCTTCGTGGGTTGCAGGATCCGGCGCCCGAGGTGCGGCGCGAGGCCATCGGCGTGCTCGGCTATCTCAAGGCTGAAGAGGCTTTGCCGGCGCTTGTGAAGGCGGCGAAAGATTCGGATTTCTCGGTGCGTCGTGCCGTCATGTCGGCGCTTGTCTTTTCGCACGCCGGCGGGGCAGGGGCGAATGCCTTGCTCGCCGGATTGTCCGATGAGAATTGGCAGGTGCGCGAAGCTGCCGCCGCCTCGATCAGCAAGATCGCTTTTGCCGACGCCGTCGACGCGTTGATCGCGGCGATGAATGACGAGGCCTGGCAGGTGCGCATCAAGGCCGCCAATGCGCTTGGCCGCACGCGTGCCGTGCGCGCCGTGCCGGCTCTTGGCGCCGCGCTCACGCATGAGGTGAGCAATCTTCGCAAGGAGGCAGCGGCTGCGCTTGGCGAGATCGCCGACCGGCAGGCCCTCGTCTATCTCGAAGCGGCGAATGACGAGCCTGATCCAGACGTGCGCAAACTGATCCGCTGGGCTATCGGGCGCTGCCACGCGGCCTGACACGGGGCAGGAGCGAAATTGATCTCCGCTGTCCCTGTTCAGCTCAAGATAAAATCTCTTCCTTTACAGGTCCGTTAAAGACTTATTTTTCGGTCGCCTTGGCATCGGCTTTGCTACATCCTGAACTATACTTTAAAACCTCAGGATAGCCGATGGATAGTTTCGTGGCCCCGACCGAATTACGATTGGCGACCAAATCCAATGTGAAGCCTGCGGCGCAGCCCGTTTCGAGGCAAGCGCTGCTTCTCACCGAAAATCCGACGCTTCTCGGCGGTCCGGTGCCGCTATTGCAAAACCTCACCGAGCGCGAGCGCGACCTTGTGTTGAGCTACGGCCAAAAGCGTGTGCTGAACCGCGGCCAGACGCTGTTCAATCAAGGCGCGGTGCATGATGGAATCTACTTGATCTCGACCGGCCGCATCCGTGTCTTTTATACGGCGCCGTCCGGCCGGGAGATCACGCTTGCCTATTGGCTCTCGGGCAATTTCGTCGGCGGTCCGGAAGTCTTCGGCGGCGGCGTCCATCAATGGGCGGGCGTTGCGACCTGCGCCTCGAGCGTGGTGCATCTCCAAGGTAAGACCTTGCGCATGCTGGTGCAGCAAATTCCGGCACTCGGCATCGGCCTCATCGAGGGGCTGACTTTCAAAGGCAAATGCTATTCGGCACTGGCGCAAATGCTCGGCACACGCTCGGTGACGGAGCGTCTCGCGCATCTGCTTTTACACCTCGTCGAGACCTATGGCGTCAAGGATCGCGACGGCATTGCGATCACCGCCGGATTCACCCATGCGGACCTCGCGCATATGATCGGCGCGACGCGCCAATGGGTGACGATCAGCCTTAAAAGACTGCAGGATCAGGGCGTCATAATCTGCCGAAAATCTCACATCATCGTCTGCCGCACGGATAGGCTCGCCGAGATGCGCGGCGGAGAGTGATGATTTCACACTATTTTTGGCTGCATTCGCGCATTATTTTTAATCAGCACTGGCGTGAATTTAGACAGCTATTCCTTTTCGGCAACTAATCGACCGGCAAACGCGATCTCCGTTTGCCCTTGCCGGACGCTCACAAGAAGATGCAGGGCATCGGGCGTGACGTGCTCATTCTGAAACAGGTGGTTCCATTATGAAGCGAAGCTTTCTCTGCGCCGCGGCCTTTACGCTTTGTTTGGCCGGACAGGCAGGCGCCGAAACCATCACGCTCGGTTTCGGGACGCAGGATACGACGACCAATACGGCGACGACGGGTGTCGTTATCCGCCAGCTTCATCTCTTGGAAAAATATCTGCCGAAGGACGGCAAATATGCCGATGTGAAATATGCCTTCGAATGGCAGAACTTCACCTCTGGTCCGCCTGTCACCAATGCGATGATGGCCGACAAGGCGCAGATCGGAGCCATGGGCGATTATCCGCTGATCGTCAACGGCTTCACCTTCGAGAGCAATCCGGAAAGCAAGAGCAAGCTCATCGCCGTCGCTGCCTATAATCTCGAAGGCTCCGGCAATGGCATCGTCGTCAATAAGGAATCGCCTTATTTCGAATTTGCCGATCTCAAGGGCAAGGTCGTTAGCGTGCCCTTCGGCTCCGCTGCCCATGGCATGGTGCTCAAGGCCTTGCA
>JAATEW010000131.1 GCA_015655535.1 Hyphomicrobiales bacterium
ATGGCGCCAACAGTGCTTTTTCGCCGGGAAGGGCAGTCAGCGTCGAGATCAAGACTGGCAGCCCGCGCATCCTTGAATATATTTTCTCACCGCTCGTCGAGACGGCCTCGCGAGCGATGAAAGAAAGGTGAGGCAACGAGAAGATTCTGAAGATGACTGCCAAGGATCGAAAAGGTCAGGATATTAGCGCGATTTCAATAATATAGGTGTTCGCGGTTTCATCCTGTGCGGCGCGCCGATTATGTACGAACTGCGAACACCGGCGGTTAAAGCTCTTCAAATCTCCACCGTCAGCATATGTCGATCTCGGTCAAATCCTGTCCGCGCATGATGCTTTTGAACCATTGCATCTGAACTTCCACTGCTCTAGCCGCTCAGCGCGGAGGCCCGCGCGGCCTTCGCCAATAGGAGATCTGTCACCAGCAGCAGAGCAAGCGCGATGACGACCCAGGCCATGGTCTCAACCGTGTCGAGATGGCTCCGGGCATCGGCGATTTTTCCGCCTATGCCGCTGCCGGCATCGATGACCTCGGCCATCAGCGCCATCTTCCAGGCAAAGCCGAGCGCGGTTGCAAGCGCCGGCAAAAGTGCCACGGCGATCTGCGGCAGTTTGATCTCGAAGAAGCGCTGGTTCCAGGGCGCATTGAAGGCCGCCGCGAGTTCGTCGAATTCGACATGCGACGAGCGCATGCCCGCGAAGGCGCCCGCGAAGACCACGGGCGCTATGCCGATAGCGACGGTGAATGTCGGTACCAATCCTTGCGGGCCGAACCAAAGCAAAGCCAGCACGATCCAGATGATCGGCGGAATGCCGAGGATTACGGTTGCGATCGTTTCCAGCGTGACGCCGAGATCCTCATGTGCGCCGCCCAGGAGGCCGAGGACAAGACCGGCCGCGCCGCCGAGCGTAAATCCGAGCAGCACATGCCAAGTGGTCACGCCGGCCGGCTGCCAGGCGGTGCCTGTGCGGATAAGATCTATGGCTTGCGCGAAGGCGTCGGCGGGCGCCGGCATGATGAAGGGGCCGCCGAACACGAAGGCCCATTGCCAAAGCCCGACGAGAACGCAAAGCCCGAGCGCGGCGAAAAAGGCGCGGCGTGCCGGCGGCCGTCTCATAGATCGAGATAGAAGGACGCGTCGGGCAGGTGTCCGTCGAGCGCGGCCGGCTGCAGCTCGATGATGACCTTGTAGAAATCTTCAAGCCCGGCGCGCGCGGATTTGGCCGACATGATCTTGATTTGCGAATGGTCGAGCGCGCCAAGGAACATGGGCTGATGATAGTGCATGAGCTTTTCGGCGAGCGCCGCCGCCTCCGGGCGGTTGGCGAAGACCCAATCTTTCGCCTGCGGAAGCCCGTCGCGCAAGAGCGGGATCAATTCGGGCGCTTCCTCGATCAGGCTGTCATGCACGCCGAGGCCGACCATGGGAATGCCGTCGCCGCCTTTATGCTTGATCCATATGTCCTGCAAGTTGAAGGCGCGAAACAGCTCCCGTCCCTGATGCGACGCCGTCATGATCGCGACGGTCGCAGGCGGCTCCGACAGAATGGCCGTCTCGGCGCGTCCGGCTGCCAGCATTTGCGCGGCCTCCATCGGCGTTCCGACATAGGTGAGTTTGAAATCCTTATCGGGATCGAAGCCTTCCATATGCGCCACGGCGCGGAAGACGAGATCCGGCATGTCGTTGCGGAAAAAGCCCAGCACGGGCTTGCCGGCGAGATCCGCGAGCTTCGCGATCGAGCGGTCGCTGGTGACAATCGCGAGATGGCCCATGCCGAGCACGGCGAGAAGCTTCAAGGGCAGGCCGCGATTGGCGAGATTGGCTGGAACATGGGTCGGCGTCGTGAAAAGCTTCGAGCGATTGGCAACGGTCGCCGCGCGCAATTCGTCCGTATCGTGCCAGAGATGAAAGCTCGCATTGGGCAGAACGGGCGCGAGCGCGCCCGCATCGAAAAGACGCGCTACGGTGATCGAGGCAACCGTCGGGGCGCAGAGAATGTCGACATCGGCGACGGGCTTGCCGAAGGCCGAAGGCGCCAGCGGGCCTAACGCGCCCGCGGCGAGGCCGGTCAGGACCGAGCGCCGCGACAAGAATGGCAGAGGCATATTGATGCCGCTCTGGTTCATTTGAAATCCGCTTCTATCCAATCATAGCGTGATCAGAGGGCCGTCATTGCGAGAAGCAAAGCTCCGAAGCAATCCATGCTATGGAGCGGCTTCCTGGATTGCTTCGCTTCGCTCGCAATGACGGCTTACATCCGTTGATCCTTAGAACCCAAGTCTGGCGGCGACCGTGAGCTGCCAGGCGCGGCCCAATTGCGGGCCGTTCAAATCCTGAAAGACGGGCGCGCCGCCTTCGACGTCGAGATGCAGGGCCGGGCCAAGACCCAAAGGCGCGCCGTCCATTTCGATGCCGCCCAGAAGATCGATGCGCTTGCCGCCGTAATAGGCCGGATTGGTCCCTTGCATGAGCCCCGAGATCTGCGAGTCGGCGCCATGAATATGGTCCTGGATCGAGCCGACGGCACGGCCGGTCAAAGTAATGCCTGGAATCAGCGTATAACCGGCCCAGCCGCTCCATTCGTTCAAATTGCCGTAGCGATAGCCTTCCGAATTATCGCCGAGCGGAAAGCGTCCGCGATAGATCATGCCCCAGGACCATTGCGCTATATGGCCCGTATAGGACACGCCCGGCAGGAAATCGACCGTGCCGGTGCCGAGCTGCATGCCGTAATTGGCCCGCATGTTCATGAATGTGCCCATGGGGCTCAGCATCGAAATCTGCTCGGTCGTGCTGCCGGAGGGCAGGCTCAAGCCGAAATTCAGATGCAGATGGTGGACCGGGTCCTGATAGATCCGCCAGAGCGACGACACCATCGTGTCGCCGACGCCGGAGGTTTCCGCGGTGGACGAGCCGACGATGCCGGTGCCCTTCATATTATAGGTGGTCATGGTCATGCTCTTTTGGAGAAAGGAACCCATGACCATCAGATTGAGCCAGTCGGTGATGCCATACATGGCGTGAAACATATGCGACTGGACATCCATGGATGTCGGCACGATGCGATAGAAGTTCATCGCCATGCCGCCCATCATCACCGGTGCGGGCGTCTTCGTGTTCAAGATCGCCTGGTCGGATGCCGTGGAGCCGCCGACGTAATTATCCGCCATATGCATGAACATCGGCGTGTAGCTCAGCATGAAGCCGCCGGCGCCGACCATGCCGCCGCCGAAGACGCCGGCCGGGATATGGCTGTGATCCATGCCCCCATGATCCATGCTGCCGTCCGGGCCGGTGGTCATGGAGAAGGGCATGGGAATGAGCGGCGCTTGCGGACCCGGCATATCCATGGCGCGCGCGGGCAGGGCGGCGGTAAGGCCCGATGCCGCAATCGTCAAAGCGAAAAGGGCCCGCCGATTGCCGGCCATGTCCATCCTCAAGCGAACCGAATCCATTTCGAATCCCCCACCCGCCGCGGCTCTGAATCGAGAGCGCAAATCACGGATATGGTATATCTATATTTATATAGCTCTGTGAACCCACATTTATGAAATTAAAGTTCATAACGAGAAGGAAAATCAATGCTGTGACAATCATGTCATAAGCGACGACCAGCGGTCTATTGTGTTATAATATACAGGGCTTGAAAGGAATGAGGCGTGGCTGGTACGGACCGCGACCCGCGGCCGTCGGTTCAGCCGAACTCGCCATAGCCGCGCGCCATGGCCGCGGCGAAAATCGGGAGCAGGGCGAAGAGCCCGAGTTCCAGCCAAAGATAGAGCCGCGTGCCTTTCACTTGCGCGTCCGTCGGGATCACCTTTGCCCGGCGCCATCGGATATAGGCGAAGGTCGGCGGCAGCGAGAGCAGGCCGATCGCGGCGAAGGTCCCGATCTTCGCCCAGAAGAAAGCGTTATGCGCGTAATAATCCCAGCCTTTCGCGGCAAAGATCGCGCGTGAAAAACCGACGATGATGATGAGGCCCGCGAGCAGGCCATACCAGAGGTCGATCGCGCCCATTTGCGCCACCGCCGTCTGATCCATGCCGCGCCGCAGGAGAATAAGCTCTGTTACGAGCACGCCGAAAATAGCGAAGATCAGAAGGTGATGGTCTATTGCCAGCACAAGATCGAGCATGGTCGTCTCCCATGATGCCGCCGGCGAGAGGGCTTAGGCCTTTGGACCTGCCTTAGGTCCAAGCGATGTGCGCCCGCGTACATCGCGCGCAAGCCTATGCGCCACTGTGCCCGTTGCAAAGGCCGGATCGGTGCGGCCGATGACCGTCTATCTGGCTTATGCTAGGGTTCGGACTTTATGATCCGCAGCTCAAAACCCTCGTCCTTCGAGACGCCCGCTGCGCGGGCTTCTCAGGATGAGGGATCGGCTGATCAGGTCCGGCCCCTAGGTTCGATGGATTCCTTATGACGCGGTTGGGTGGTTTGATGGGCGATGTGGGGAAGGCGGTCCTGTCGTGACGGACCGGCCGGGTTTGAACTGGGCCGCTGCGGGCAAGTCCTCGGAAGGCAAATCCGCCGAAGGCAAGTCTGCGGAGGGCAAGGGGCCGCGCAAGGCACCGCCGCGCAAGGCATGGCCGCGCTGGGCGACCGTTCTCATTGTCGCGGGGCTTGCCGGCGGTTTCGATCTCGCCTGGTTCATGTTTCATCCGAGCGAGCAGCAATCGGCCGAGCGCAACCAACCCCTGCCCGCGCGCCAAACGCCTGCCGAACCCGCCAATCTTGTCGAAGCCGAGAGCCCGCAGATCGCCTTCGACGAGGCGAAGGCTGCCGCCACAGTGCAGGCCTGGGACGATTTTCTGGCCAAGGTCGATGCCGGCCAGGTTCAAACCGGCCCGCTCACCGATCAGGCGCGCCAGGAACGCGCGAAGCTCATTGCGGCGCAAGAGACGCAGCCGGCTTTCGACGCGGCGCGGACCGCGAACACAGTCCAGGCTTGGGACGATTTTCTCGCCAAGGTGGATATGGGCGAAGTGCAGCGCGGGCCGCTCGTCGATCAGGCCCGGCAGGAACGCGGCAAGCTTGTCGCAGCCGAGAATACGCGGCTCGGATTCGATCAGGCGAAGGCGGCGAATACGGTCGAGGCCTGGGACGAATTTCTGGCCGAGGTCAATGCCGGCACCTATCAATCCGGGCCCCTGGCCGATCGGGCCAAGCGCGAACGTGCCAAGCTCATCGCCGCGCAAAACCCGCAGGTGGCCTTCGATGAGGCGAAGACCGCGGGCACGGTGGAAGCCTGGGACGCCTATCTCGCCAAGGTGCGCGCGGGAGAGATCATGGGCGGACCGCTTGCCGACCGCGCGCGGCGCGAACGCGGCATGTTGCTCACCGGCCAGCTTCAGGAGGAGTTGCGGCGCGTCGGCTGCGATCCCGGCCCATCGACATCGGATTGGCGCGAGGGCTCGCGCCGCGCGCTGCAAAATTTCAATGAGAGTGCCGGCACGAGTCTCGACGTGACCGCCGCGACACCCGAAGCGCTCAAGGCCGTGCAGGGTCAGGCGTCCCGTGTGTGTCCGCTTGTCTGCGACCGTGGCCTCAAGGCGGAAGGCGACACATGCGTCGCCATCGAGTGCCACCCGGACGACCCGGCGACCTGCGAGAAGCCGGCGGCGCAGCAGGGGCAGCCCTTGAAGCAGGACGATCTTCAGGAGCGGCCGGACCGGCAAGAGCGTTTGGACCGGCCTGAGCGCCAGGAGCGCCCGCGCCATCGCGAGCGCGCCGTGCAACGGCATTCGCAGCAGAAGTCATCGCGCGGCGGCAATTGCATGGTGTTTGGCGTGAAGAAGCCGTGCTGACGGAGGTGCTTTGCTAAGCGCGCGATGAGTATGCTTCCTAGCGGGCTAAAAAGCTAGCGGGCTAAAAAGGATGATGTTGGTAGATTCGATTGTCTCAAAAAGCGCTATTCCGCATTGTACGCTACAGGTAAGGCTCGATATTTGTATGGATTAGAGTTTCGATACGGTACTTAGACATTTTCGGAAGGTTTCGAATGCGTTTTTCAAAAATCAGCTTCACCTGCCTGAGCCATTCCTTCTCCTTCGTCAGCTGAGGCCCAAATTCGGTGTACCGCGTTTTAAATACGCTAAACACTGTTGATTGAGAACTTGGTTCTAATGCCATTACGGCGTTTACAAAATCATCAGGTTCGATCGTCGCGAGAACCGGCACATCATAAAATCTGCTGCTTTCAAGCGTATTCACAATTAGCATTCTCAGATATTTAGTCTGATCGATCGCCATTATTCCCAGCAGATCTTTTCCGGCCTGCGGAAGGTTCTCCCCGGCGACCTCAGCGATGAGCGCGCGGTATAAATTCAGTAATTCTGTAAATTGAGGTGTATCGGATTCAAGGTAGGCATATCCTTCCCAACCATGAAAAATTTCGATGTCGGCGTTTTCCTTATATTTGTCTCGAAGCCTTTTGGCGGCTCGAAGATCATTTAGGTACGATTTACAATCGTTCAGAACAACCTCTTTTGATGCCAAAAAGCCTACTCGGACAAGGAAAAGTCGGATGCCAAAAACCAGGAATACTTCGCCGGGTAGCGAAAAATCTCGTCGCATAAATTGTGTTTCCAATTCCGCGACTGCGCCCTCGAATTCCTCATCCGAGATGGTCCAGCCTTGAAGAACCCGCTTCCAGGCTGGCTCCCTTTCGAGGGTTATAAAAGGTCGAGAACTATTAAGCGAAGCCTGAATAACTTCACTATCTACCCTACCGTCAAAGAGAAGTGCATTCAGCAGATCAGGGCCGATCAGCGTTTGATCAAAGTCGACATCTGGATATCTTTTTTCCAATTGATCTATTTTGGTGGGCGGTTTTCCTTGTTCGGAGCTTATCGCCCTCGATATCCGGCTGCTTCGCTTAAACGCGACTAGCTCGGTCGTATTTAAGCGTCCAGCTCTCATCTCGAAAGAGAGCGCAAGGACGATGCGTAGAATCGACTTAATTGCTTCGTCTTTCTCCCAATGGTTGTTCGAAAAAGACGTCGATAGATATTCAAAATCCCAAAGGGCCTGTTTCAATATACGAAGATTGCTTGTTTTAGATTGACTATGAATTGCTATGACTTCATCCGAGTTTTTGTTCAGGAAGCTCGCCGTTTTCTCGTGATGTATCAGTTTCAAAAAATCTACGATGGCTATTTGCGCTTCGGCGGAAATCACAAGCGTACGGCCTATTAGCTTTTCCTTTATTTCGAGGTATTTGCTGTTGTCAGCCCGCTTCAGTAGGTCGTCCACGTTAGGTAGAATGATAATCTTAATGCCTTCATATTTGGCAATGGCCTCGCGGCTTAGCTTTTCCATAATTTCAAGGTATCTGCTATCATCGGTACGCTTCAATATTTCGTCTTCATTCGCTAAAATGACAACTTTTAGGTGTTCATGCTCAACAAACGCATTGATATATCCAAGGACATCAGCCACCGGAATTGAGCAACGTTCCAGGTCGTCGAAAACGAGAAGAGATTTTTCGGGCGAAACAACGAAATCTTTTAAATTAATCTCTGGGAGCGCCGAATTAAGCGAAAGCCCGTCGAGTCCTGAAATGTCGACTTTGAAAGTAGTCTTCAGAAGGCCTTTGCCTACTGCCGCTGCGATCTTGGCTCCTTTCGAGCCTAGTAATGGATGCAGTTGTCGGAATAATTCTTCTTCAATCTGCTGAAATGTGGTGATGCCATATAGGCTGATATACAAATCTTTTGGCGCTGGAAATGCTTGGCCTCTTTCGCGTAGAAAATCTTCTATGAGGCGGGTTTTACCCGCGCCCCAAGCCCCTTTTAGCATCAACGCAAAATCAAATTTGTTTTCAGGGTCGCAATAGTATTTCAGGTACTTAATAACACGTTGGTTCGGGGTATCTTTGATGGTTTCGTCGTTCATAAAGGGCCTCGACCGACTGAACTGGGGTAAAAGAGCAAATTATGGCAAGTACGGGGAAATTAGACCGGTTTCTTTCGCTTGGCTTCCCCCGCACCTCCTCCCGTGCTAACCCACCTCCATGCCGACCCGGATTGACCAAAGATTTCAAACCCTCAAGGCCGAGGGCCGGGCCGCGCGCGTCACGTTCGTGATGGCGGGAACCCGGATCTTGAGACCTCCGCTGCGATCCTCAAACGCGCGGCGCGAGAAGCCGGCGCCTTCATTCGGCGGCCTCCCGTAGGGTGGGTGGTTGAGTTTTCGCCCCAGCCGCCTGCGCCGCAGCTTTCGCGGGGAGCCGCCATCCTTTGATGAGCCCATAGATCGCGGGGATGACCACCAGCGTCAGGATCGTTGACGAGATCATGCCGCCGATCATCGGCACGGCGATGCGTTGCATCACTTCCGAGCCCGCGCCGGTGCTCCACAGGATCGGCAAAAGGCCGGCCATGATCGCGACAACGGTCATCATCTTCGGCCGCACGCGTTCGACGGCACCGAGCATGATCGCTTCGTGGAGATCCGCGCGGCTGAAGGAAAGGCCCTCCCGGGCCCTTGCCGTCTTTATTTCCGTCATCGCCTGTTCGAGATAAATCAGCATCACGACGCCGGTCTCAGCCGCGACACCTGCAAGCGCGATGAAGCCGACCGCGACCGCGACCGACATGTTGAAGCTCTGCCACCACATCAGCCATACCCCGCCGACCAATGCGAAGGGCAGCGACAGCATCACAATCAGGACCGGCGTGAGCGCCCGGAAGTTGAGGTAGAGCAGCAGAAAGATGATGAGCAAAGTGACCGGAACGACGATCTTCATCCGCGCCTCGGCCCTTTGCATATATTCGAACTGGCCGCTCCAGGCGACCGATATGCCAGGCGGCAGCGTCACGGAAGTTGCGACGGCTTTTTGCGCATCGGCTATATAAGAACCCAGATCTCGCCCGTTGATATCGACATAAATGTAAGTCGCGAGCTGGCCGTTCTCGGTGCGGATCGTCGTTGCACCGCGCGTGAGCTCGATCTTCGCGACCGAGCCCAGGGGTATGGCTCCGCCGCCGGGCAGTGGTACTTCCACATCGGTCGCGATCGCGCGCGGGCTGGACCGCAAATCGCGGGGATAACGGATATTGACGCCGTAGCGCTCGCGGCCTTCGACCGTCGTCGCGATCGTCTCACCGCCGAGCGCGGTGGCGATGACATCCTGCACGTCGCCCACGTTGAGGCCGTAGCGGCCAAGCGCGTCCCGGTCTGGCACGATATCGAGATAATAGCCGCCAATGACACGTTCCGCATAAGCGCTCGATGTGCCGGGCACTGTCTTCAAGGCTGTCTCGATCTGGCGTGCAACTTTTTCCATGACGCCCAGGTCCGTGCCGAAGACCTTGACGCCGACGGGCGTCCGAATACCGGTCGAAAGCATGTCGATACGGGCCCGGATCGGCATGGTCCAGGCATTCGAGACACCGGGGAATTGCAAAGCCTTATCCATCTCGGCCTTGAGGCCGTCGATTGTGACGCCTTGCCGCCATTCGCTCTTCGGCTTCAAGTTGATGATCGTCTCGGCCATTTCGGTCGGCGCCGGATCGGTCGCGGTCTCTGCGCGGCCCGCCTTGCCATAGACCGACGAAACCTCCGGGAATGACTTGATGATCCGATCCTGCATCTGCAAAAGCTCCGCTGCTTTCGTCACCGAAATGCCGGGCAGAGTCGTCGGCATATAGAGCAGCGTGCCTTCATCGAGATTCGGCATGAACTCCGAGCCGAGCTGCCGCGCCGGCCAAATAGAGACAGCGAGCACGCCGAGCGCGAGCAAGATCGTGAGTCCTTTCGCCTTCAGCACATTGCGGATGAGCGGGCGGTAGGCCCAAATCAAAAACCGGTTGATCGGGTTCTTATGCTCCGGGATGACCAGGCCGCGGACGAAGATCACCATGAGCGCCGGCACGAGCGTTACCGATAGAAGCGCCGCCGCCGCCATTGAAAAAGTCTTGGTGAAGGCGAGCGGTCCGAACAGCCGCCCCTCCTGCGATTCCAGCGTGAAGATCGGCAAGAACGACACTGTGATGATCAACAGGCTAAAGAACAAGGCCGGGCCGACTTCGCTTGCCGCCTCGATTAGGATTTCGATACGCGGCTTGCCCGGTGGTGCGCGCTCCAAATGTTTATGCGCATTCTCGATCATGACGATGGCCGCGTCGATCATGGCGCCGACCGCAATGGCGATGCCGCCGAGGCTCATGATGTTGGCGCCGAGCCCCATCAGCTTCATCGCGCCGAAAGCCATCAGAATACCGACTGGCAGCATCAGGATCGCCACAAGCGCGCTGCGCAGATGCAGCAGGAAGACCACGCAGACGAGGGCGACAATGAGGCTTTCTTCCGTGAGCGTGTGTTTCAAGGTCTCGATCGCCGCCTCGATCAGATGCGAGCGATCATAGACCGGCACGATCTCGGCGCCCTTCGGCAGGCTGCCCGCGATATCGGCCAGCTTTTGCTTCACGTTCTCGATGACCGTCAGCGCATTGGCGCCGAAACGCTGCAACACGATCCCGCTTGCGACTTCGCCCTCGCCGTTGAGTTCGGTGATGCCGCGCCGCTCGTCCGGCCCGATCTCGACTCGGGCAACGTCCTTGATACGTAAGGGGATGCCCTGATCCGTTTTCAAGACAATGTTTTCGATATCGGCTGGCGTCTTGATATAGCCACGGCCGCGTACGACAAACTCGAACTCGGAGAGTTCGACCGTGCGGCCGCCGACATCCCGATTGCTGGTGCGCACCGCATCGCGTACCATTGCAAGCGAGATATTTTGTGCGCGCAGCCGCAGCGGATCGACGACGATATTATATTGTTTGACGAAGCCGCCGACGCTCGCAACTTCTGCCACGCCTTCCGCCTGGGAAGCGGCGAAGCGTATGACCCAATCCTGCAGCGAGCGTAGCTCGGCAAGCGTCATGTCCTTGGCGACGACGGCGTATTGATAGACCCAGCCGACGCCGGTCGCATCCGGTCCGAGGCCCGGCGTGACGCCCGCGGGCAGATGTTGCGCGGCGCTGTTGAGATATTCGAGCACGCGGCTGCGCGCCCCATAGGGGTCCGTGCCATCCTCGGAAATGACATAGACGAAGGAGACGCCGAAGAAACAATAGCCGCGCACCACCGTCGATTTCGGCACG
>JAATEW010000316.1 GCA_015655535.1 Hyphomicrobiales bacterium
CACCCGCAACGAAGTCGGCTATGGGCTCGAGGGCACGCTGACCGATGTCCTGAGCAAGGTCATCATCACCAATGCGATGGCTCCGCGCTTCAAGACTGGTGATTTTGGTGGCGGCATCGAACGCGGCGTCGATGACATCATCACCGTGCTGACGACGGAGGCCTCGGAATGGGAAAAGCGCCCGGAGCTGCGGGCCGTCAAGCAAGGCCCGACCGATCAATACGCGCCCATATTCGCCTTCATCATCATCGCGATCATCATCATATTGATCCTGCGCTCGCCGCATCGCAGCGATATTCTCTCCTTCATCGCCGGAATGCTGCTCTCCGGCGGCAGCGGTGGAGGCGGCGGTGGCGGGGGATGGAGCGGCGGCGGCTCGGACGATAGCTTTTCCGGCGGCGGCGGATCGTCGGGCGGCGGCGGCGCCTCGGGAGATTGGTGATGGTTCTGTCGAAAGAGGATCAAGACCGCATCGGTGCCGCGATCCGCGCGGCCGAAGCCAGGACCGAGGGTGAGATCGTCTGCGTGCTCGCCAAGTCGTCGTCCGATTACGCGGTCTATCCGCTCGCCTGGTCGGCGCTCGCGGCCTTCATCGCGCCTTGGATCCTCGTCACTCTGACGGCCTATTCCGTCGAGCGCATCCTGCTCATCCAGCTGCTTTTGTTCCTCGGCCTCTACGTTTTGTTTTCCGTGCCCGCGCTGCATCGCCTTCTGGTGCCACGCCCGGTGCAGCGCGCCGCCGCGCATCGCGCCGCGATGGAGCAATTCATGATCCGCGGCATGTCGCGCAAGGCCAATCGCGCCGGGATCTTGATCTTCGTCTCGCTGAGCGAACATTATGCCCGCATCGTCGCCGATCAGGGCATTACCGCGAAGGTCGATCAATCGGTCTGGCGCGGCGCGGTGGACGCGCTCATCTCGCATATGCGCGAGGAACGAGTCGCCGAAGGCTTCATCGCGGCCCTGGAGCAATGCGCCAATGTACTCGCCGAGCATTTTCCAGCGGGCGCGGCGCCGTCCAACGATCTGCCGGATAGGATCTATTTGATCTGAGGTGTTCAAAAAAGCCCCGTGCTTCGAAACGCTTGCTTCGCAAGCTCCTCAGCATGAGGGCTTTTTTGCTTTGCAAAGGGTCCAAGCTGAGCCCTCATCCTGAGGTGGAGCATTTCAATCACCCGATTGAAATGCGAGCCTCGAAGGACGAGGGCGCTCTCATCAGCCAGCCTTCATCACCCGTCCGTCGATCCGGACGGACTTCACCTGCAACGCCCCCTTCGGCGCGAAGAGATCGTCCCGCACGGTGATCTCGCCAGTCTTCATCTCCAGGCCGAGAATGGCATAGGCGGCCGACAGCATGCGTGCGGCCGAACCCGTGTACCAGCTCCAGCCGCCGCGACCCTCATAGCCAGGGCCATCGTAAATATCGGCCGGCTGCTGATGCGGCGGCAGCCCATAGACGGCGAGTCTATCGCCTTCCGCCTTGCCGATCGGCGAAATCTTCACCCAGCAAGCGAAGGCCCGTGCGCTCAGTTTTTCGGCGAGCAATGTTTCTCCATTCGCCTTGGCTTCCGCCGCGAGGCGCATATAGGCGTCGACGACCCACGACACGCCATGCGAATATTGGCCGCCGTTTTCGCGCACGCCCGGCGGATATTCGGTAACGCGTCCGGGATAAGGCGCCGAATGCTCGTCGAAAGGCGGCGTCACGAGCAAAATGCGATCCTCTTTTTCGAGATGCTGCAGGGCTTCGTAGAGCGCACGGCGGCCGCGTTCGAATGAGGCGGCGCCCGAGAGGATCGGCCAGGCCGCGGTCATCGCGCTCGCGACGTCGAAGCAATTGCCGTAATCGTCGAAAGCCAAGGGATAGCGGTCGCCGAACCAAACAGAATCGAGCGAACTTTTCAGCTCTTTCAGATTCGCCTGAATGTTCGCCGCGGCTTTGTCGCCTTCGCGCCTGCGGGCGATTTCCTTAAAGCCCGACAGAACATCGTGCAGGAAAAAGCCGAGCCAGACGCTCTCGCCTTTTCCATGCAGGCCAGCGACGTCGATAGAGTCGTTCCAGTCGCCGGTGCCGATCAGAGGCAGACCATGCGATCCGAAACGCGCCAGGGCATAATCGATCGCGCGGCGGCAATGGTCATAGACCGTACCCACTTCCAAAGACGGCCGCGCGGCGAAGACAAGATCGATCACGCCGTCTGGAATCGCCGGGCCGTCGAGATAGGGGAGCTTTTCGTCGAGCACGCTATAATCGCCGGTGGCATTGATATAGCGCGTGAGCACATAGGGCAGCCAGAGATGCGGGTCGGAGGCTCTTGTCCTTTGGCCAAGGCCGGTTTTGCCGTTCGGCGCCGCATGCCACCATTTGAAGACATCGCCTTCCGGAAATTGCTGCCCGGCATGCAGCACGATCTGACGCCGCACGAGCGCCGGATCGAAGAAGACGAGCGGCAACACATCCTGCAATTGATCGCGGAACCCGAAGGCGCCGCCGCGCTGGTTCGGACCCGTGCGGCCCCAAAGCCGCGAGGTGAGAATCTGATAGGGCAGCCAATAATTGATCAGCCGGTCGAATTCCGGCTGATTGGTCTCGATATGAATCTTGCTGGCTCTCTTCGCCCAGGAGTCGCGCGTCGCCTGCAAGGCAAATTGCGCCGCCGCGACATCCTTCAGCCGCACCGCCGTGCGGCAGGCTTCATCGCGCGTCTCGACCTGACCAAGCACGACCACGACATCGATGGCGCTTCGCGCCGGAACCTCGACGACACGCGCGAAGGCCGCCACGCGGCTGCCATCGGCGCGGCAGGACGGATCGGGTGAACCCGTCTCCACCATGACCGGATTGGTGAGATCGCGGCCCTTGCCGCCGATAAAGCGCGGGCGCATCACTTCGGTTGTGGCGCCGATCAGGCTCGTCGCGGCGAAGGCCCAGCCTTTACGAAAATCATTCGTGGGATTCGAGAATAAAAGCGCCTCGCAATCGCCTTCGCATTCGGCCTGGATCTGGCCGCGGCTCGCCAAACCATTTTCGTCGAGCACGATCTCGAAATAAGGCACGACCCGATAGCGCTTCGCATGATCGGTCGGGTTGCGCAAGGCGAGGATGCGGATGCCGGCTCGTTCCTCCGGCGGCGTAAAGACGGTCAACTCCAGCTCGACAGTGTCGCGGATGCAGCGGAATTGCGCCGTTCCCAGATCGTAGGTCACCTCATAGCGCGCATCGGTGCGGCGGAAGGGCACAAAGCCCGCGGCGTCGGTCTCATTGGTTTCGAGATCGACGACATAGATCAACTGGCTCGGAATCGAGACGGGCACGGATTCAAGATTATAAGGCGTCAGCGCATTCTGCCGCTCGTTTCCGGCGAAGGAATGGATCTCGCCTTCGTTCGAAACGACGGCGCCGTGACCGTGATGGTTTGCCAGAAGATGCGCCCAAGGCCGCGGCGTCTTCGGCGTCAGATGAAGCGCGTCGCCCGCCTCCGAGAAAGCGAAAGGCCATTCGTCAGGAGCCGGACGCGGCATGTCGGGTACGCGAGACTTGGCAAGAAGCGCCGTAAGCTCCCCATCGGCCAAAGGCGCGAGGCCGAACTGATTGGCGATAAGGGCCACGGCAGCGGTCTCGCTCGGCGCATGACCGTCGATGAAGATGATCTCGCAAGTGCCATGCGCGTCGAGCTTTATGTCCAAGGTGAGACTCGCGGCGGGATCGAACGTATAGAGCGAGCCTTGATCGTCGGGATCACGCGGGTGTCCGGCAGTAAGCCCATCCGGATCCCGGACCGTGCCGGACCCGATGAAACGGGTGCGCGAATCCTCATAGCCGGATAGACGTCCATTGCCGCTTTGCACGAAAGCGGCATGAAAGAAAATCTCATGCGACATGCGGCCGGTGCGGTGGTCGTGCAGCAGGCGGTTACGGCCGAAGATCGCGTTCAGCGGCTTCAAGAACCACGTCTGCACATGCATCGCATTGAAATCCGGATCGCGCACATAGGAGCCAGGCTCATGCAAAGCGAGTTCGCGATAGCTCGTCAGCCGCAGATTCCGGGCGTGGCCGGACCAATCGGTGAGACGCAGGCGCCAGATCGCAACCGGCGCATCGTCTGCGAGCGAGACCTCCGCTTCCGCATCGATGCCCTGCGTCCGGTTGGACAGCTTGATGAGATTGGGTTTTGGCTGCGAAGCCGCGTAATCGACGCTCGCGATCTGCATCGGCTCGAAGCCGAGGCTCCATGCCGCCTGATGCGCTTCGTCGCTGAGATAGAAGAAGGGCCCGCGCAATTGCAGCGGATCGGTGAGGCGACGCGTTATATCGACGCCCTGGCCGCCGCGCACCATGCCTTCGATTTGCGTAAAACCGCGGCCGTCCGGCTGCAGAGCCAGACGCATGAAGCCGCTCGACAATTCGAATTGGCCGCGCGGCTGCAAGACGGCTTCCGGCACGAAAGGCAGCGCGGGGGCGGTCGCCGCGCCGCGATGGCCCCAGCGCCGCACGATCAGGCTCGCCACAAGACCGGCGACGAGACCGGCGCCGGCGTAGAAGTCGATGAGTTGCAGCACCGGCAGCGGAAAAGGCACATTGGCGGCGCGCAACCGCTCGGCGCCGCTCCAGGCCGTATCCCATTCGGCGCCGCGCGGAATGTAGAAGGGGATCAGAAGCGGCGTCCAGGTCGCAAAGCGCCTGATGCCTTCCGGAATGAATCGCGCACGGGCCGAATGGCCGACGAAACGCGCCGCCGCTTCGTCGGCACGATCGCCGCCGACGAAGGTGAGGTTCACCAACGTCGCAACGCGCAGACCCATATGATCGAACCAGATCAGAACCCGCAGCCAATCATAGGCGAGAAGTCCGGTGAAAATCGAAAGGCTCCAACTTCGGAAATCGGCCGGTGTCTCGACGATATTCATCGTGGTGGCAGCAACCGTGCGCACCGCGCCATCCTGATTGTACCAGGAGGGCACGGGCGATTGCCGCAGGAAGGAATTGATGATCGGGGCCATCCAAAGGCCCCAGCGCAACACCCGAACGGTCTGCTCGACGAGGCCGATGAAGCCTTCGCCGCTCGCAAGCCGTTTCAACGGCGCGAGGCTCCGCCTGAAGGCAGCCTCAAGCACGAAGAAATTAATGCCAAACAAAGGCGCCGCGATCGACCAATTGATGACGCCCGACAGCGATTCATCGAAGAAGAGACGCACGCCGCCGCCGACCTGGCCGAGATTGAGCATGCCCCATTTGCTGAACCAGGGATAGACGGTGAAATCCTTCACCGGACGTCCGGCGGCGGCATAGGAAAGATCGGTATAGGCCCAGAATTTCGCGACGACCACGTCGATTTGCGGGGCGTCGAAATACCAGCCGAGCGCGCCCGCGACGAAGCCGCCGAGCCCGAGCCCCAAAACATAGGGCTGCCAGCCTTCCAAGACTTTGCGGCGGCGAGTGACCAGCATGGCGAGATCGTAAAAGAAATCGACCCCGCCATAGGCAGCCGCGCCGATCACGAAGAGCGACAAAAACCGCGTGCCGCCATCTTCGTGGCTCAGATTGGACGCAAAGGCGAGCGCGACACCAAGCCCAGCGACGAGGCCGCGCCAATAGGCGCGCGGGCTGCGATAGCTGACGGCGAGCCGTCCGAAGAAGGGCGGCGTTCCGTCTGCGCTCGCAACCAGCGTCTGGACCAGCGGATAGAGCAGCATGCCGCCAACGGCGGCGACAAGGAAAGGCTGTTCTGAGACAAGCGTGACAAACCCCGGCTGGCGCAGGACCAAGGCCGCGACGAGTAGCAGAAACATAAAGACGCCGCCATAGATCGCGCCTTTCAGAAAGCCGTCCTTGGCGTGGAAATAGGCTTTGATGAAAGTCGGCGGCGCGCCGCGCAAGGCGTCCATGGCGACGCCCGTCAAAATGAAGGTGAGACACCAAAGGCCCGCCTGCGCCAAAGCCGCGGCAGCGACGGCAATGAGGATCTGCGTGGACCCGAAGCCCGGCACGGTCTGCGGCAGATTGGCGATGATCGGCGTCAGCGCCGCCAGCACGGCGGTGCCGATCAGCAAAGCATGCAGGCGCGGCGTCCGCGCCACACGCCCCGTGATGATCAATCCGAACAGACCGACCATGGTTTCGATCAGGACGACGAGAGCCAAGATCCGGCCAAGCGCGATGGAAACGGCAGGGGACGCCATATGCAATGTCGCCACATCCCCGACCTCGCGCATCAGCGCGGCGGTTTTGAGCGACAAGACAAGATTGAAAAGAATGGGGGTGAGGAGGATCGAAAGACTTTCGCGCCACGACAAATGCCGGCGCGCGCGCAATTCGACATGGATCGAGGCGAGGAAATAGAAAAGACACACGACCGCGAAGCCGGCCGGCGTCAGGCCGAGCAGGTCGTGCCATTGCGTGGGGATTTGCCAGACCGCGAGCCTGTCATCGCGCATCGCGGCCAGAAAGCCGATGATCGCGAAGTCAAACAGACTATCCAAGGGAGCCGGGCGGCGTCCTGTCGCGACGGCATGCAAGGCCGCGAGTCCCACCGCGCCGCAAAGCGCCGCGACGAAAGCACCGACAGGAAGCGGCGCAGCAAAACCGGCGCCTCCGGCCAAAGCAAGCACAACGGCCGTAATGGCCACGAGGCCGTCCACGCGAAACGGCTTCTCCGCGTTTATATTCGCTGCATCCGTTAAAGCCATGCCCGCTCCTGGCTTGCCTTGACGAGCAACACCTCGTCCCGGCATCGAGATTTGCCGCCATCATGTCCAAAGGTTTTTGAACAGCACGATGACAGAGCTGAACGCAATCACGCGTTACGCCTGTTTTACGCCCGATCTCGCACCTATTTTGGCAAGATCGAGCGTCGGGCAAGCCCAAGACTCTCAAAGAGAGCTAGGCCGCGATCACGTTAAATAGCAATTGTACTTTGATCGCTGGGGGTTACGCACGATCTCAAAGGTTTAGCGCCCCTGCAAGGCTGCGAGGACGGATGCGCTGGCCCTGCCATGCGTGGGGAGGCCCGCTTTGGTCTGGAAATCGATGATGGCCGCGCGGGTTTTGGTGCCGATCACGCCATCCATTTTGCCGTCGAGATCATAGCCGCGCTTGATCAAAAGCGCCTGCAATTCCCGCCTCTGCGCGCGCGACAGGCCCGGATCATTCGTCGGCCATGGGGCGCGCACTCCCGGCAGACCCTTCAATCTGTCGGACAGAAGAGAAACCGCCAAGACGTAAGACTCGGAGGCATTATAGGCAAAGATCGCGTTGAAATTGCGCGTCACCAGAAAGGCCGGGCCGTCGGGGCCTGCAGGCAGCAACAGTCCGGCGGACCCTTCGCCGCCGACAGGCGACCCATCGATGCGCGTAATGCCGCGCCTGGCCCAGGCCGACATGGGTTCTTTATTCTTGAAGCCGGAAGGCCCGGCATAATGCTCGGGCAGGCGTACCTCATAGCCCCAGGGCAGGCCTGTGACCCAGCCGCTCTTATGCAAATAATTGGCAGTCGAGCCCAAAGCGTCCGGCACCGAACCGATCAAATCGCGGCGCCCATCGCCGTCGAGATCGACCGCGATGCGCAGAAAGGTCGAGGGCATGAATTGCGTATGGCCGAAGGCGCCCGCCCAGGAGCCCATGAATTTATTCGGATCGACATCGCCCGCGTCGAGAATTTTCAAGGCCGAGATCAGCTCGCCGCGAAAATAGGACTGCCGCCGCCCTTCGCAAGACAACGTCGCGAGCGATTGAATGATGGGCCGCTTACCGAAGTTTTGGCCGAAATTGGATTCGACGCCCCAGATCGCCGCGATGACATGCGCATCAACGCCATAGCGGCTTTCGGCAACGGAAAGCGCATGCGCCCATTGATGCATCTGGGCCCGGCCGTCATTGACGCGCTCGTCATCGACGAGGCCTGCCAGATAATCCCAAATCTTCGTCTGGAATTCGGGCTGCGCCGTCTCGAAAGCAAGAAGATCGGGATCGAAAGTCAGATCGCGCGTCGCCGACTCGATCGTCCGCGCCGAGACGCCCGCGCTCGCAGCCTTGGCCCGCAATTCGCCAAGGCACTCCTGAAACCCGGCGGAGGCGGGAACGGTCGAGAGCAACAGGGCCCAGGCAGCGAAGCGAATCATGATGTCACCAAACCTCTTGAGACGCCTTTCCGCAACATAGCCGAAACCTTGTGAGTCGGGAATCCGACCAAGATGTGGCGCTCCCCGTTAACCCCGAGCGGGATGAGGAAAAGTGTGCAGCGGTTTTCCGCTCGCATCCCGCTCTAAACTTAAGACAGCCGCCGCAAATGCCGGAACACGATGATGCGCGACACGAAACCCGTCGTGACCGCGATGCCGGCGGCAATGAGCGCGATCAAAAGATAGCCTTTCAACTCCAGCCCGAAACTGCCGAACATGGCTTCGATCTGGTCGCCGCCCGGCGTCGCCCGCCACCAGGACGATAAGGTGCCAAGCACCAGAAAGACCAGGATGGCCGAGCCGCCGCCGATGCCGCCGCCGCGCAATCCGAGCCGGAAAAAATGGCTCTGGAACTGCCGCGAGATGAATTGATCCGCCGCGCCGACAAAATGCAGAACTTCGATGATCTCGCGATTGCCCGCCATGGCCCCGCGCGTCGCAAAACCGACCGCGAGCATCATCGCGACAAGCACAAGCAAGAAGATCAGCACGGCGACGATGACGACGGTCTTCGCCATGACCGCGAGCCGGCTCAACCACAGACGGTGATCGTCGAGCGTCGCGCCTGCCACCTTGTCGGCCAAAGCCTGACGCAAGGCGCTGGCGTCAAGCTGCGCGCCGGAATTGAGTTTCAAAACGATGAGGCGCGGCACCGGCAGTTCGGAAAGATCGAGTCCGGCGCCGAGCCAAGGCTGCAGAAGCGCTTCGGACTCGGCCTTGGTGTAGGCGCGCACATCGGAAATCGCCGGAAACGACCGCGCCGCTTCGACGGCTTTCGCTGTCTCGGCTTCGAGGTCGCGGCCGACGATCGGGCGCACTTGAATCGTCATCTCGCGCGAGATGGATTGCCGCCAATCCTGCGAGGTCTCGGCGATCAGCATGGCGGCGCCAGCGGTGAGCGAGGCGAGAAAGGTCATGATGGCGATGACGGTGACGAGCGCGCGGCCGGCGATCGAGGTCGCAGGCACCAAAGGCATGTCGCGCTTCAGGCCATTGCGAACTTGCGCCGCGTCGTCGGCGTCATCCATCAGTTTTTCGAGTGTGAGCTTGCGAATGCTCATGCGGCCATCATTCATAGATGTGCAGGCGGCTGTCGCCGAGGACGAGCCGCCGTGCACCTTCGAACTGATCCATCAAAGCCAAATCATGCGTGGCAATGACAACCGAGGTGCCGGACTTGTGCAACTCGGTGAAGAGCCGCAGCAGGCGGCGCGCCAAAGTCGGATCGACATTGCCGGTCGGCTCGTCGGCCAGAAGAAGCTCGGGCCGTACGATCAAAGCCCGTGCGATCGCCGCGCGCTGCTTCTCGCCGCCCGAAAGCACCGCCGGCAGAATATGCATGCGGTCGCCGAGCCCGACCCAGCGCAAAAGCTCGATCACCTCGGCGCGATAGGTCGCTTCCTCGCGGCCCTGCACGCGCAAAGGCAGAGCGACATTCTCGTAAGTCGTCAAATGGTCGAGCAGGCGGAAATCCTGAAACACGACGCCGATGCGCCGCCGCAGGCTCGTGATCGTGTCTTTGTCGAGCTGCGCTGCGTCATGCCCGAACAGATTGATGAGCCCGCGCGTCGGCCGCAGCGA
>JAATEW010000020.1 GCA_015655535.1 Hyphomicrobiales bacterium
ACGGATATTTCGAATTCGACGCCCAGCCGCCCATGATGATGCCATAGACGCCGAGCGACGAGATCGCGAAAATATAGAGAATGCCGACATTGATATTGGCGACGGCCCAGCCGTCGTCGATCGGGATCACCGCCCAGGCCGCGAGCGACAGAAGGCCCATGACAAAGGGCGCCAGCAAAAACACGCCCTTATTGGAGCCCGCCGGCACGACCGGCTCCTTGAAGACGAATTTGAGCATGTCGGCGAAGCTCTGCCAGATGCCCCAGGGTCCGACGACATTGGGGCCGCGCCGCAATTGCACCGCCGCCCAGATCTTGCGATCCGCGTAAAGAATATAGGCGACGAAGATCAAGAGCGCGACAAGCAGCACGACGCTCTTGATCAGCGCAAGAACGATCGGGTTCGTGAGAAAGGCGATTAAAAGATCCATCACCGCTCTCTCACTCCGCCGCCTGTTGCAGGCGGCCTTGCGCCAGCACTGAGCATCGCGCCATCACCGCGGAGGACCGCGCAACCGGGTTCGTCAGGAAATAATCGGTAATCGGCGAGACGAAGGGCTCCTTGCCGGGCGCTATGCCGCCCGCATCCACTGCCGAGAGCGCGCCGGCATCGGCTGGCACGATCTGTTCGAGCTTGGCGAAATGCGGATGCTCCGCATAAAGCTTGGCCCGCAAGGCTGTCAAAGAATCGAAGGGCAGTTTGGTGCCGAGCACATCGGACAGCGCCCGCAAGATCGCCCAATCCTCGCGCGCGTCGCCCGGCGGGAAATTGGCGCGGTCGGCCAATTGAACGCGGCCTTCCGTATTGACGTAAAGGCCCGACTTTTCGGTATAGGTCGCGCCGGGCAGGATGACATCCGCGCGGGTAGCACCCCGATCGCCATGCGTGCCCTGATAGATCACGAAAGCACCCGGCGCGATCTCGATTTCATCCGCACCGAGATTGAACAAAACATCGAGCGCGCCAGGCTTTGCCATGGCCGCTGCATCGAGCCCGGCTTCGCCCGGCACTAAGCCGAGATCCAACGCACCCACCCGCGCGGCCGCCGTATGCAGCACGCCGAAACCGTTCCAGCCGTCCTTGCTCACGCCGAGCGAGGCGGCCGCCTTCAAAGCCAAGGCAAGAATGGCCGCGCCGTCGTCGCGCGCGAGCGCGCCCTGGCCGATGAGGAACATCGGCTTTTCCATCTTGGCCGGCGGATGCTCGGCGAAACTTGCGAGCGTTTCCGGCCCAGCGCCGAGATAGGCGTAATCATAGGTGAGATCGGCCTGCTCGCCGATCACGCCTATCTTGAAGCCGCCCTTCAGCCAGCGCTTGCGAATGCGGGCGTTGAGCACCGGCGCTTCCCGGCGCGGATTGGCGCCAATGATCATCAAGCCATCGGATTGTTCGATGCCGGCGATTGTCGGATTGAAAATATAACTCGCGCGGCCCCATTTCGGATGAAGCTTCGTGCCGTCCTGACGGCCGTCGATCGATGCCACGCCGAGGCTCTGCATCAAAAGCTTCAAAGCGAACATGTCTTCGACGGCGCAGAGATCGCCCGCGATGGCGCCGATCTTGTCGGGCGCCGTCGCCTTGATTTTCGCCGCGATGGCCGCGAAGGCCTCGGGCCAAGTGGCCTCCCGCAGCTTGCCATTCTCGCGCACGAAGGGGCGGTCGAGCCGCCGCGTCTTCAAACCGTCGACGATCTGCCGCGCCTTGTCGGAAATCCATTCTTCGTTCACGGCATCATTGATGCGCGGCAGAATGCGCATCACTTCACGCCCGCGCGTATCGATGCGGATGGCCGAGCCTTGCGCGTCCATCACGTCGACCGATTGGGTCTTGGTCAGTTCCCAGGGCCGCGCCTTGAAGGAATAGGGCTTCGGCAAAAGCGCGCCGACCGGGCAGAGGTCCGCGACATTGCCTTGCAATTCGGAACTCATCGCGGTTTCGAGATAGGTCGTGATCTCCATATCCTCGCCGCGGCCGATCGCCCCCATGTCGCCGGTGCCCGCGACCTCCGCCGTGAACCTGACGCAACGCGTGCAATGGATGCAGCGGTTCATCGAGGTTTTGACCAGCTCGCCGATGTATTTATCCTCGACCGCGCGTTTGTTTTCGGCATAGCGCGAACTATCGACGCCGAAGGCAATCGCCTGATCCTGCAGATCGCATTCGCCGCCCTGATAGCAGATCGGGCAATCGAGCGGATGATTGATGAGCAGGAATTCCATCACGCCTTCACGCGCCTTTTTCACCATGGGCGATTTGGTGAAAATAACAGGCGGCTCGCCGTTCTGGCCGGGACGCAGGTCGCGTACTGCCATGGCGCAGGAGGCGGTGGGCTTCGGTGGCCCGCCCTTCACCTCGACCAGGCACATGCGGCAATTGCCGGCAATCGACAGACGCTCGTGGAAACAAAAACGCGGAATCTCGATGCCGGCCATCTCGCAGGCCTGCAAAAGCGTATATTCCGGCGGAACGTCGATCTCTGTATCGTCGACGACGAGCTTGGTCATCGCAAAAAATCCTCTGGGATGAGCCGATATACGCCATCCATGTCAGCGATGCGAATGGGTCTGTTCAACGCACCGCTCATTTGCAAGTCTCCAGCGGAACGCCCACCTGTGCCGCGAGATCGCGCCGGATGAGATCGAGCTTGTCGGCGATCCTGGCCAAGCGTTCATCGACAAGATCGAGGCGGCTGTTGGTGCCCGCGAGCAGAAGCTCGGCCTGGGTGCTGGGCGTGCCGATTTCGCCGACACGCGCTTTGAGATCGGCGAAATCTTTCACGGCCAGATCGAGCTTGCCCTCGATCTGGCGCAGCGATTTCAAAACGGGATTGCTGGCGTCCTGCGTCATCGCCTCCCCTACTCCGCCGCCACGCCGATGTCATGCACCGGCTCGGAATGCGGATTGGCCGCATATTGATCGATGCGCTTTTCGATCTCGCCGCGGAAATGCCGGATCAGCCCCTGGATCGGCCAGGCCGCCGCGTCGCCGAGCGCGCAGATCGTGTGGCCTTCGATCTGCGTCGTGACTTCGAGCAGCATATCGATCTCGCGCTTTTGCGCGCGGCCTTCCGACATGCGGCTCATGACGCGCCACATCCAGCCGGTGCCTTCACGGCAAGGCGTGCATTGCCCGCAGCTCTCATGCTTGTAGAAATAGCTGA